>JAKSNE010000024.1 GCA_024400135.1 Paludibacteraceae bacterium | reverse complement strand
TCGCGTACCGTTAGATAGAGCGTGGCGGCAGAGTCGCAACCGTGACTATTAGTAAGGTGAACTAAGTATATATCGCCTGCTTCGCAAGTAATGCCATTCCATGTGTAAGGCAACTGCTCATAACAAATGGTCAGATATGTCTCACTTCCTGTTAACAAATAATGACCTACAGAGAGTGAATAACGAATACTATCGCAGCCATATTGGTCATGGATAGTGTCGTAATACATGCCTATTTCGTGTACTTGTTGCTTATGCCATTCAAAGACTTGGTCTTCACATATAGATGTATCCTTATGCACCTCTAAAGGCTGTGGACCGACGACTAAGTTCATAGTAAAGCGGATACTATCGCATCCTGTCTTTGCATAGCGGAAGGTGTCTAAATATGTGCCGGTAGCGTCATAAACACGACCATGCCTGTTCAGTGTTTCACCATAGCAGACGTGATAATTCTCTTCCTTATATTCAGGTGCATGAACAATGAGCGTTAGGGTGATTATACTATCGCAGTTAACGCTGTTCTTAATCGTGTCTTTGAGTTGCCCTGCCGAAGAAATAGATTTGCCGTGCCATAAATATGCACCCATTGCCGCTAAGTCCTCTGAACATAGATAAACAATGGTATCACTGGCGGAATATGCATTGATAGTAAGGTTTAAAATAGCTGTACTGTCGCATCCGTGTATATCCGTAAGATTGGTTTCGGTATATGTTCCCTCTTTGGTACAAGTAAAACTATTCCATTGATAGGGAACTTGTTCATAACAAATGGTGAGGTTAGTGACGGATGTTTGCAGTTTATAATGCTTAACATTTAGCGTATATCGAACACTGTCGCAGTCGTATTGATCACGGATAGTGTCGTAATACGTTTGCGCTTCGTGAACCATTTGGCTATGCCATGGGAAAGATTCGTTTTCGCAAATGGTAGTGTCTTTAACGATCTCTATGGGTTGAGCGCCAACGACTAAGTTCATTGTGAAGCGAATACTGTCGCACCTGGTTTTCGCGTAGCGGAAGGTGTCTAAATATGTACCTGTTGCATCGTAAACACGACCATGCCAGTTTAGTGTTTCGCCATAACAGATATGGTAATTCTCTTCCTTATATTCAGGGGCATGGACAACTAAGTGAAGGGTAACAATACTATCGCATTCGAATATCGTTTGAAGTGTGTCGTATGCTTCGCCCGCTTCGGTTAAACTCAATCCGTGCCACAAATATGGTAGATCTTCCGAGCACACATAAGCAATCGTATCGCTGGCGGAATATTCATTGATCGTCAAGTGGAGCCGTGCAATGCTATCGCACCCGGCAGCATTAACGAGTGTGGCAGAATAATTGCCCGAGGTGTAGCAATTGATTCCGTTCCATTGATAGGGAACCCACTTATCGCAGAGGGTAAGATATGTATCGCTGGATGTCACTTTGCGATGGGTTACGTGAAGTTGGTAGCGAATACTATCACAGCCATACGTGGTATGTAGGGTGTCGTAATAATCCCCTTCTTCGTGTACTATTTGTCCACGCCAAAGGAACGAATCGTTCTCGCATAAAGCCGTATCGGCATATTGCCGAGTGAAAGGTTTGGCTACGGTGAGGTTGAGTTGCACAATACTATCGCAACCAAAGCGGTTAGTAAGTGTAGTAAAGAACGTACCGGTAGTCATGTATTTATTTCCGTGCCACTCATAAGGAATGTCCTCTAAACAAACGTAAGCATAGTCGATACTTTGGAGTGTTTGGCTACCGGGAACAGTCTGTTGCGTGGTGGAGTCACATTCAAATCCGGCATCGCCCACATGTAGGGTAATGATGTGATCTTCGTCCTTATTATATATGATAGGCTCCGGCGCGTACGCATTAGAGGTCGTTCCGTTACCAAAGTCCCACTCCACGGCTTCGGGTAGGCGAGAACCGGTTACAGACTCTATACGGCTGGTGTTGGTAATGAAGACGGTATCTTTTTCGTCGCCACAGTGGATATCATATTCAAATTCTGGAATAGGTTTCTCGGCTTTAGCCATAAGTAAGGTATTAGAGCAATATCCATTAAAGCGGCAATAGTAATTGGTTGCTTTATTGGCAGGGATATTGAAATAATAGTTTGTGCCAACGACGGGTCCCGATGGTGAGCCTTCTAACCACTGATAAGAAGGCAATCCTTTAGGGGCTTCTACGCGAGTGGATGAAGATGAGCCTGCGGCACAGATTTCGATAGAGTGAGTAGCTTCAAAGCCGAGGTACAAATAACTATAGCAACGGATATTGGAACAGCAAGATGCGATAGCTTCGATGGTTATGGTACGTCCGACATACTGTGTCAAATCATATACCATCACATCCCATTCTCGATAACCTTGATACATCTGTCCATAGGAGTCATAACCGGTAGAGAGGTGGAATTCGTGACTATTGACATCTCCGTAGTATGAGTTCGCACTTTTAAAGTCGTACGTGCAGCCAATGGTAGAGCCTGTAGGGCTCTTGACGGTGATTCTATCATAGAGAGGTTCGTGCGAGCCGTAGCCTACGAACATATAATTGGCAAAATGAATGAATAGGTAAGGATTTTCGGCTGTAGGTGTATATCTAAATCTCGCAGCAGAAGCGGGACCTTCTATACTGATATTTGAGTTGTAGCCCGAATAGATAGTATAAACAGTTATAGTGCTATTCGGAGCCGATAGATGGCTATCTTTAGGAGAGAAACTCCCTTTCTTAACATACGTAGTTGAGGTCGTGGTTGAGCGCCAAGGATTAAAGTAAGTTCCGTGATACCCTGTATAGGTCACGGGAGCATTGATGGCAAGCGCAGTTACTACCCGGACAAAAAGCCCGAGTAGTAACATGATGCCATATTTACAATTTACTATTTTCAAGTAATTGCGGTTCGAATTATGCGTGTCGAATATTTGTTGGCGCGCTGGTGGGATCAATTGGGTGCGAAGATTCCCCGCTCCCGCCATCCCACCATTGCATAAGTGGGACGTTTGAGCATAGTACCAACATTCGGGTGGTCGGTGTTAAATAATTCTGTTTCATAGTTACACTTATTTAACTCTTACACCCTGAGTGTTATAAACAACACCTCCGCGAACAATATAAATAACGTCGTTATAGAGAACTTTC
The DNA here is from genome assembly GCA_024400135.1 of Paludibacteraceae bacterium. Lineage (GTDB taxonomy): Bacteria > Bacteroidota > Bacteroidia > Bacteroidales > Paludibacteraceae > Colicola. The sequence goes on along the minus strand of JAKSNE010000024.1, from coordinate 8,699 downwards.
TGTACTTCATTCTCTACTTCTACGTTAAAGATATCGGTAGGAACAACAGAAGCATTTTCTCCAATGCAGAGGGTAACGTAGTTGTTACCTTTCTTCAAGAACAAGTCGTATGGTTGAGATAGTTCTTGTTTTGTTCCGTCATCCAATATCAGATATACGCTATCATCTCCTTCACTGGCGGATAAGGTATATCTGCCTTGTTTAGGAGCGGAAAGAACAACAGAGAAATAAGTCTCGTTGCTCCATTTCTTAGCGTTTTGTGCGCAGAGTTTTTGACCATAATCTTCCGACCAGATATAAGCGTTGGTGTTGTTACCAAACAACTTAATCAAGTCTTTTCCTGTCTCGTATTGCTCCGAAGCATTCTCGTCAGCGCAGATGAAGAGGGCGTCGTATTGACTGCCATTCGTTAGGCGTACCTCATAAATGGCGGGCTCGTCTTCCTCTGCAAAGCGAGGAGCATAGAGAGCACCCGGATTCGTTTCGTTGCTGGTTTTTAGTTTCATTGTGTTATCACCCGATACTTGAATGAAGAACGGTGTGCCCACAACGAACGAAGTAGCACTCAAATTCTTGGTCAGATACATGATATTGACATTGTCATATACTTGGCAGTAGTTGATGCCTGTAGCGCTGGCTTTAGCATATTGCGTCAAGCTGTTACCCATCGCATTCCAACCGCCTTCTACATGGTCTGTCTCACCGCCGTAAGCGGGCATTGGGAAGGAATTGCTACCCACAATCGTAGCATTGGTTTTCATTGTGAAGCGCCAAACGATTTGTGGTCCAACTACACCAATCATATAGAACTGACCAGGCTCAAGAGTGCCGGACGGTTTCTTTACCCAACCGGTACCTGTTTGTTGACGGATATTTCCATCATATTCCCAGATTAAGTAGTCATGCATTGAAACGTGCGTCCCCACCCCATCAGCACGAGCTACACCTGTTTCCACATCCACTTCAAAAGGAACGGCGAAACCGTACCAATTGTCATCGTTGGCAGTTTCCTTGAATTGGATGTCGATATAAGCGTTGGTCACATCTAAGTTACTGAGTGGGTGAATCTGTGAGGACTTGCCCGTTGTGGATTGCAAAGCCAGTGTTTCAACGGCAGCGAAATCAACTAAGTTCACGTCACCACCGTAGCGGATGTCTAATGTGCCGATAGCGTGATTGTTGGTTTGCAAGTTCACAGGTGTGGTTACGATGATAACACCGGGATAGCTGTTGACTAATTCCACAGGATTATCCGTCCCTGCGGCAGCCACGGCTTCGTCAAACGTATTATAGACTTGGTCGTCCACCTTAAAGGCAGCCGGAGTAAAGAGGGCAGTATAAGTTCCCTCTATGTAATCAATAGTACGAATGGGTTCGGTATTCTCATTGTCTTGCCACATCGTAAAGGAGTAACCTGCATTAGGCACCGCCGTGAGCGTAAATCCGCAGGCAAGGGGTGTAACCTCTATCACTCCGCCTTCTTGATTATCGAACGTATATCCGAGCGGTTTCTTAATGCCAAAGATCGGCTTGCGATTACCGTCGCTTTCTACGTAGCTAATCAATGGGGTTCTTACTCCGTTCGTCCATAGCAAGAAGGAAGCCGAACACGGACCTTCGCCATCGATAGCTTTTGCCTCTAAAGTGAAGGAAGGAACCTTGCGGTCTATCACTTTCACTTCTACCGAACCTCCTGCAATAGTTACATCCTCATCTTTGGTGAAGACGGCATAAACAATGGAGTCATTGGCAGGAGCGTTTGGATGAGTATAGGAGCGAGTAGCAGAGGTAATATCATCCGTCCATTTAAGGAACGTATAGCCCTCGTTTGGTGTTGCCGTCAGTGTAAACGACTTGGCGGACGTGCGTTCTACGGATACTACACCACCCGGATGCTGATTGAGCGAATAAACCACTTGCGGTTCGGTTGACCTGAAGAACGGATAACGAGCGCCTTCGGGCTCTGCATAAGCAATGCTTTCAGTCTTATCACCATTATTCCAAACCATAAACGATCCTCCGTCATCAGCATGTGCTGTGAGTTGGAAGGACGGTGTGTTGTTGCCTTGGTCTGTTACTGCCAAAGTGGAATAACCCAAGTTACGTGTCATATACTCATCGCGAGTAAAGACAGCGTAATAGAGCTTGTCATCAGCATCTTGCTCAAATGTAATATCACGAGAAGCGGCTGTTTCTCCGTCTGCCCATTGTTGGAAGGTATAACCCTCAGCAGCAACTGCGGTTAGGGTGTAGGTCTTACCCGACTTAAGGGTAGCCGTAACCGTTCCGCCTACGTGTTGGTCATAATCAATAACCACTTGGTTGATGGTCGATTTGAAGAACGGATAACGAGCGCCTTCGCTTTCAGCATAGTCAATCGGACCGGCATCTGTGTTACCATTATTCCAAACCATAAAGTCCCCACCCTCTTCAGACACTGCCGTCAGTTGGTAGGTTGGCGTGTTATTGCCTTGACTGGTTACGTTTAAGGTAACGTGACCTAAATTGCGTTGCATATACTCGTCGCGAGTAAAGACAGCGTAATAGACAATGTCAGCAGCATCTTGAACAAACTGAATGGTACGAGGATTGTCAACCACTCCGTCTGCCCACTTAACGAATGTATATCCGTCTTCGGGAATGGCCTCTATCTGGTAGTACTTATCTCCAGCATCGTTCACCTCGATATGACCTCCTACGTGGTCGTCAATATCATAAACCACTTGTTTGGCTACCGTATTAAACATCGGGTAACGCGTTCCGTCTGTTTCAACGTAGGACAAAACATTATTATCCGAACCGTTGTTCCACTTGAAGAACTCATTTCCTGTTTTAGCGGTAGCGGTTAGGGTGAAGGAAGGTGTAGATGCATTATCTATCGTTACAGCCACGTCGCCGAGGGGTCTGTGAATATCCTCAGTGCGTGTGAAGACAGCAAAGTGGGTTGAATCGGTAGCGCCTTCGTTGTGTGCGAAGGTGCGTGGGTTATCCGTTTTGCCGTCGGCCCATTGTTGGAAGGTGTAGCCATCAGCCGGTGTTGCCAATACGGAGTACGTAGTGGCAGTGAGTGGCTCTACGGTGAGTGTACCTCCCGGATGTTGTATTGTATCATAGACAACCGCAGGTTTAGTGGTCTTGAAAATGGGATAGCGGCGGAAAGTCTTATCAAAATAATATTGGGTAGGATTTTCCGTTTTATCTCCATTATTCCAAGCAAAGAACGCTGCGCCATCATTCGGTACTGCTTTTAGGTAGCACCAAGGTATCGTATGATTGTACACGTTTGTGACTTCGATATGTCCTAACTCCTGCGTCATATCCTCATCCAGCGTGAAGACCGCCCATAATGTTTTGTCGCCATTGGGGTCTTCATCGGTAGCTAAGTGTTGATAATCGCGGACAGGTGTTTTCACGCTATCAGACCAAATAAGGAAAGTATATCCTTCTTTGGCGCGAGCGGTGAGTCGGAAAGTTGTTTCCGAGAGTTGTTTTATCGAAATCGTTCCGCCGGGAACATCCGTGGAGGCATACGTTACCCTATGAGCAGGTTCTTGATCTTGGGCGCGCACTCCGCACCAACCCAAAACCAAAGCGGCTACTATGAGTATCGTTTTTGCTTTCATTGTTGGTTAACTATACAATATTAGAAAGTAGTGGTCGTGTAGCGAACGAGGCGAACGCTTGCCTTGTGGTAAGGCAAAAGAGAACTGATTGATTTGCTACCAGCATATGTGGAGTTATTGGGACCATTTCCTGTAGCGTTTGAAGAAATCCAATATGCAGTACCACTATACCAAGAATAGGGATAACAGTAACAACTATAATTTATGCTATTAGATCTTTGTAGGTATCCTCCTTCATGATTGAAAAAAATAGCACCATTCGCTTCCATTAGTTTCCATTGTTCAGCAGTATAAACATTTACAGAAGCACCTTCCTCTGGATCGAAAGATAATCCTTGAGGAAGAACCCACTCATCTGGTAAAAGAACTGTACCTGAATATCCAGCAACAGTTGCATAAGCAACTTTCTTCGCAGCATCTACTCTTGTTTCCAATAAATATTTCCATTGATCATCATTCAACACAAACCATTTTTCGGGTACATTACCGCCATTAGATATTGCATTAAACACACCCCAATCATAATACTTATCATTACTGTTATAATTCAAATCTGAATATGTATCAATAGACTTATAATCATTTTCAACGTATGGATATTTATTTTCATATCCGCTGGCACCAAAACAAAACATATCAATCCATCCGTTATAATCACTTGCAAATTTCAGATTATTACATTTCTTACCATTTGCATATACATTGCCTTTTTCTGCATTACCTACAAAATCATACTGATGTTCAGCAAAACGGAAAATACCTTGTTGGAAAGAATTGACCGGAGTTGCCACTTTGTGCGTGGTCTCACCTGAAGTAGGCGCAGCGCAATACTGCAGCGGTCCTTGTGAGAAATAGACTTGCTTATCTGCTGAAATACTAAACGCAAACGGAATCGCACCTTTGGCATCGTTAAGCGTAACCGCAACGATACTATCGCAACCACGGGCATTTACTAATGTGTGAACAGACGTTCCGAATTCATCGATATACTCACCATTCCAAATGTAAGGCAACAGCCCAGCAGGAATCGTAATCGAAATGGCGGAACTTGTCGATTCACAATACTTGAACGTCACGCTCGAGGCGCTGACGGTGGGCGTTTGAGCGAAGGTTGCTGCAGCGAACAAGGTTGCTGCAAACAGAAGAATTGATTTTTTCATAAAAGTTTTTGTTTTTTAGTTTTTGGTCTTGCGACCGTTTGAGGTTAGTAAAATAAGTTAATTATCATAAAAAGCAACGCCCATCCGGAAAAACCGGACAGGTGTTACCTATCTTTTTCTATTTCTATAGCGAAGTTTACCCCCCCCCCCATAAATACAGCCATTCGCTGCCATTGGCGCGATTATTCTGCGATAATATTTGTGAGGTAGTGAGCATTGCTATTGGTTAATATTGAGGGTTAGTTAGTGTGATTAAGCATATTGATTATTAGCGTAACTAATTCATGAGCCGATGGTTGCATTTCCTTTATATCCTCTTCCGATACATCATAAACTACATCATAATCTGCTTTTGTACGGAGAGACTCCATCTTAGATATAAACGCACCAAAACGAGGATCAATCAAACCTTTTTTCACAAAATGTAAGCCAAATAAAGTGTTTAATCCTTCATGAGTACGAGTCGTTATTCCATTCTCAACGAACAATGCATGGATTGCATGGAAACATGCATAATAATATCGATTTGCCGCAGTTGAGAGATGATTCGTCTTAAATAATTCATCCGCTTCAGATAAAAACAAATTTGCCTTATCTAAATGCAACTGCTTCATAATTGTTCTTTCTTCGCTGGAGAGGCTCATAATATAATCTTTTTATCGTTTTGTACGTTATGATAGAACGGGGAAAAGTGGCGTGCTTCCCACTCCTGCTTGGAATATAATACAGGATTGATAGTTTGACCTATACTCCACCCTAATTCCGTAAAAGGATATGCGTAAGTATCGTAGTCTTCCCACCGTATCTTATCCTTGTCAACCAACACAAGCAAATCCCAATCCGAGTCTGCTCGGAAATCGCCACGTGCATGAGAGCCGTAAAGCCACAGATTACCTCCCTCTGGAATAATCTGTTCACCTAACTGGCGTATTTGTTTTATGACATTATTTGTTGGCTCCAAGTCCGTCTTATGGTTTCTTAATTTGGTTACTATTGAGGGTTAGTTAGTGTTTCTTCGTTCCGGTTATCTTATCTCGACTCCTTCTTAATTACTTCGCTGATGTATTGCTCTATTTCTGCTGCCGTTACTGAGTATTGCGGTTGCAATTGACTAAAATTGGCATCCGTCTGGAAGCGAGAGCCATTGGTCAGCATAGAATATAAGTTTTTTGTATGCAATACGTGCCCCGAATGCTTAAGCGCTAAATCAACCATAGATTGAAAATCAACGCCATAACGGATGAGCGAATAAATATCATAATAATCTCTAAAGTTCGACCGACGCAGTAGTACCTCCATCTTCATTGCCCCAATAGACAACAAATCTGCCGCGTATAAGTTATCTTGAATATGCACGGGGTGAGTCACCGGTGTATAACGTGGACTCGCGTAAAAAGACACCTTAACCCCACTGACCGTAAACATTACGTGGTCTATGTCCACCAGATTCATTTCCTCAATAACACCAAGGGTTGCCAATTCCTCCTTTATCTGCGCCCACTCTACTTCCATACTTTCTTCTCTTGATGTACGCCACTTCATAAAATCCAAATCCTCACTTTGACGATGATCAATCTGCATGGATAATGCCGTACCACCTACCAACAGATAAGGCTTAATGCACTCCAATTTTGCGAGTTGGTCAAAAAGAAGTCCTGTATGTGGAGTTAAACCATTCATGCAAACATTCGATTAAAGTGACGTGTCTCTTGCGTCTTTAAGTAAACATCCGGATTCTTAGCGCCGAAATAATACCACGCAAAAAAACGATTCAAAGTACGATAATAATCTCCCTGCGGAATCAAGCTATCCAACCAAACACGTTTGACATGCTGCTTGCCATAAAGCGTAAATAACTGATTTATTTCCGGCAAATCTAAATGAATAAGCGTCTTTTCAATAATCTGATCATCCGTCGCCTTATTCCAAGACGATGGCTCGTACGACCAAAAGCAATGATGAGCCTTTAACTTCTCCAATAGATCATATCGTATATCGTTTTTACTCATATACAAAAATTAGCCACTCTGATATACAGTACGGCTAGGAGAGGAGCATTGCATAAGCTGTAGTGTGCCTGGGTAGCCGTTTACTATCTTATCAAATTCGGCTGCAAATATACAACAAAAATTTGGAATGTGCAAATATTTTGGGCACAAAATTGATTTTTTAATCAATTAATAGTACTTTTGAGATATATTTTAGGAGTTCACTCACGAAAATATAGAACAAAAGGAGTATTAGGAGGCTGTAGCCGTTGTGCCCAAACACTTGCACATTTTAATAAACGCGCGAACGTACTTGGGGGGCATGGTGTCCCCCGATGAAACGGGGGAAACGGTATCTAGCGAAAGGGGGCTTACTAGTGGAATGGGGGTGGCTTAGCAGGCAGCTTGCCCAAATTACAACTTTTTTTTGGATTGTGCAAGAAAAAAATGACTTTTTTTTTAATTTGCACCAAATACAGCGTAATAAGTCACATTGTGCGTCACCACTTTACCTTCAGCCGAGGTGAACATATCCGCTGGCGTGTGCGTGGGATTGAAATAATGCTCCTCTTCGGTCCAACCCTTAAACGCCCTACCATCACAAGCAGCAGGTTGCTCCGAATGACCATCAACATCACCCGGCAGCGTCAATGCCGAACCTACATCTACCGTTTGGCGCACCCACACACTACCGCCAAACATCCAAGTGACGGTCACTTGTTGCTTGTCAGTAGGAGTATAAGACTCCGGATCCCACGTATGAGTAGTGGAAGACACTTGGAATTCCTGTCCCGCCTTATTTCCCCAAATATACTCTGCCAACTCGGGCAGGTCGATGAAGGGATTACGATTGCCTTGGATACGCTCTACACCGTTGTTACGGTTAATTTCTTTGGCGGAGACCGCATCGCTACGCGTCCACTGCATCATAAGGGCGATACCGTAAGGAGTAAAGCCGTATAGTCCGGCAGCCGTATAATTGCCACTAAACACGTATTGACCATATTCTTTGGTAAAGGGTTGATAGTCCCATTCATCAGCATTATCGTCATCTAAGTCTGCCCACGTGAGCAAGGTAGCGAAGTATCCGCGTGCGAGGTCACCCTTATAAGCCTGAGTAGGTTCAAAAACCTTGGACGAACCGCCGTAGGAAACAGAACCATCCGTCACTCCGGCAATACCGGAAACAGTAATCGCTTCCGCTGTACCGCAGAGGCAAGTAGAGTTAGAGAAGGTTTTTGCGCCTTGGGCAGCCACCTCACCGTAAGGCAGATTATTGTGGGTTGAGTTGATATAACCATCCACAGGGAAGATGTGCATCAGGTCGGCACCCGGGGTGTTGGTTTTTGTGCCACCCCCAAACCACGACTTAGGAATCGAGTGTTCGCGGTTGTAGGACGTACCCACGCCACGAATGGTAGCACCTTGCGCAGGACCACCCGGAACAAACTGATTACTCTCGGAGTAGATATCCCAGATATATCCATCGGGTCGCACATCAATCTCGCAATAGGCTTGCCATATACCCGGGGTATAAGTAGGGGTGCTCTGTAAATGGGTACGCAGCACATTTTGCACCGCAGTCACAAGCGAATCGCCCGATTTGCCATTAAGTTCGGAGTAATAATTTTCATCAACCGCCCAAGCGTTGATGGTTAATGCTGTCAATAGCAGCAATAGATTTATTTTCTTCATAATCTTTGATTTATTCATTCTAATAATTCCGTAAGCAGCAGCCAAGACGAGTAGCACCCATAGCCCGTCACCGATAGGCATTGGTCCGTCGGGATAATCGGGTATTTCGTCGTCCTCATCGAAGTCCCATCCATCATCTGTTCCGTTACTGGTGGGTGATTTATATGGCCCCTCGCTTCGGTAACCCGTACTCTGATAATATTGCTCTGACGTAGTGTATAACTGTTCCGGCG
>JAKSNE010000239.1 GCA_024400135.1 Paludibacteraceae bacterium | reverse complement strand
AACATGTTTAACTTTTTAATATCTGTTTTATGGCAGAAAATTTATCTCTCCAGAACTTCGACTGGGATGCCTACGAGAACGAATCGAAAGGCGCACAAAACGAAGAAATCCTCGCTAAGTATGACCAAACACTAAACGCTATCAAGGACAATGAAGTCGTTGAGGGTACGGTTATTAGCATTAACAAACGTGAAGTAGTCGTTAACGTTGGTTACAAATCCGACGGTATCATCCCCGCTACTGAGTTCCGTTACAACCCCGATTTGAAGGTAGGCGACAAGGTTGAAGTCTATATTCAAACGCAAGAAGACCGCAAAGGTCAACTTATCCTGTCTCACAAAGAGGCTCGCACCTCTCGCAGTTGGGACCGCGTTAACGAAGCTTGCAACAACGGTGAGATCGTTAATGGTTACGTTAAATGCCGCACGAAGGGTGGTATGATTGTTGACGTACTTGGTATGGAAGCCTTCCTGCCCGGTAGCCAGATTGACGTTAAGCCTATTCGCGACTATGACCAATTCGTTGGTAAGACGATGGAATTCAAGATTGTTAAAGTCAATCAAGAATATAGAAACGCTGTCGTTTCTCACAAAGCTCTTATCGAGGCTGAGATGGAAGCTCAACGCAAAGAGATCGTTACCGGTCTTGAGAAAGGTCAAGTATTGGAAGGTGTGGTTAAGAACATCACCAACTACGGTGTATTCATTGATTTGGGCGGCGTAGATGGTTTGATTCACATCACCGATTTGAGTTGGGGTCGTGTTTCCGATCCGAAGGAGATTGTATCTCTCGACCAAAAGATCAACGTGGTTATCTTGGACTTCGACGACGAGAAGAAACGTATCGCTCTCGGCTTGAAGCAACTCACTCCTCACCCATGGGATGCTCTTGATGCAGACTTGAAGGTTGGTGACAAGGTTCACGGTAAGGTAGTAGTTATGACCGACTACGGAGCATTCGTAGAGGTAGCAGAAGGCGTTGAAGGTCTCGTTCACGTAAGTGAGATGAGTTGGAGTCAACACCTGCGCAGCGCAAACGACTTCTTGAAGGTTGGCGACGAGATTGACGCCGTTATCCTGACCTTAGACCGCGACGAGCGTAAGATGAGTCTTGGTATCAAGCAACTGAAGGCTGATCCTTGGGAGAACATCGACGCTAAGTACGGTGTAGGTACCCGTCATTTCGCAAAGGTTCGTAACTTCACTAACTTCGGTGTCTTCGTAGAGATCGAGGAAGGTGTTGAGGGTCTGGTACACATCAGCGACCTGAGTTGGACGAAGAAGATCAAACACCCGAGTGAGTTCACTCAAATCGGTGCAGAGATGGAAGTAATGGTTCTTGAGATCGACAAAGAGAACCGTCGTCTGTCGTTAGGTCACAAACAATTAGAAGAGAATCCTTGGGAGGAACTTGAGGCTAAGTTTGGTGTTGACACCATCGTTAGCGGTAAAGTTGCTGAGCTCAACGATAAGGGTGCCGTTATCTCGTTAGAAGACGGTGTAGAAGGCTTCTGCACAGCTCGTCATCTTGCAAAAGAAGACAAGAGCCAAGTTAAGCAAGGCGATGAGTTGGACTTCAAGGTGATTGAGTTCAACCGCGACGCTAAGCGCATCCTCGTTAGCCACCTCCGCACTTGGGAAGAGCGCAAAGAGGCTCCTGCTAAGAAAGAGTCTAAGAAAGAAGAAGCTCCCGAAATGCCGAAGGTAGAGAAGACCACTCTTGGTGATCTCGACGTATTGGCTAACTTGAAGGCTTCGATGGAAGAGGCTTCCGCAGAGGAGGCTCCTAAAGCAAAGAAAGCCACGAAGAAAGCTAAGAAAGAAGAGGAGTAATCTGCTTCTTAACAGCGGC
>JAKSNE010000238.1 GCA_024400135.1 Paludibacteraceae bacterium | reverse complement strand
GGCGATACGCTCTTCCGAATCTTGCCTGTAGAGAATGAAGTGGCAGTTATAACGGCGGATGTCACACAATGGACAGAGAACGGCTTCTCGTTTATTCCCAATATAGCGATACCGACAAATGACGCGTTTAGTCTTGTTGTCAAGGGGGAGACTATCGCAGGAGCGACCTGCACGGATCGTTACGACCTATATGACGTAACCTATACCGGTTCTATTGCTGCACAACAAACGATGCAACTGCAATGGACTAACAGCTCGAAACCGGTAGCTACCGCAACCGTCGTTAGTCCCGCACGCGTAATCGTGAACACCACTTTGAGTGAGCTGCTGACGGAAGGTATCGATGCTAAGTCCCTCGATATTGTAGTGGCTTCGGGTACATTGACAGTGAATAAAAAAGCAACCATTCACAACCTCGATATCTGCGCCGGCGCTACGGTGGCAATCACGAACGATACCCTCACAACCAACACCCTCACGTTCCGAGGCGGACTGACTTCTACGGAGAGTGATTATGACTACGAGGTTCCGAGATTGTATATCGCTAAAGATGTTACAACACCCGGATATATCAAGCCTGCTGCACGCGTTTATTACTACCTCAATGTGAATAGCAATCATTTCTATCCATTCACCGTTCCTTACAAGGCAGCGATTCAGAATATCCGCTACGCTTCAAGACCGAATACGGAGATTCAATCTATTTGGGGTAACGCCATCAAGATCTCGAAGTACGATGGTGAGGCACGCGGCAAAGGACAAGCAACCGATACGAAGTATTGGAGTGATATGTCTTATAGCAATAACCTCATTCCGGGTGTAGGCTATATTATCACCGCAAAGAAGCAAAAGAATGATACGTACGCGACCTTGCGCTTCTTGATGATGGTGAGCGATATCGATGCTACGACCGATACGGTTGCTGTAGGCGCGTGGGGCGTAGGACCGGAAACAACCACCGCTTGGTACAACCAAGGCTGGAACTACATTGCTAACCCCTATACGGCGATGCTTGCCGGTAATAACGCGGACGAAACACATCACGCTATCCAGTCCGGCACGGAAGTTCGTTACGCTACTATTCCTTCGCCTATCATTGACGGGTACGACCAAGTGCCAATGAACGAAGCTGAGCTCAAACCGTTCTACGGATTCTTTATCCAAGCCGGTGCAAGCGGAAACTACAACTTCGTAAAGGACAACCGTCACGCAGCACCTGCTTATCTGCTTGCTGAGGAGAAGCCCGAACAGGAGGCGTATATCAACCTTGATGGTGCCGCAATGCACGACCAGTTCGGTCTGATTATAGGCTCCAACTATAGCAGTGACTATGAGATCAATGCCGACCTAACGAAAGAGTTAGGTACAGCCAACGACCTACGCGCATGGCTGATGACGGGCGAAACGAAGATGGCTTATCTCGCTGTCGATGATGAGACGGCTCGAACTCTTATCCCGCTCAATCTGCGCACACCGGCTGAGGGCGAATATACGTTCTCAATCCGCGAATCGAGTAGGGTAGAAGACCTCGAAGGACTCTATCTCTTCGATATGGAATCCGGCACCACCACGAACCTCATAGGAAGCGATTATACCTTCTCTGCTCCTGCCGGAGCCGTTGAGAACCGCTTCGCTCTTAATGCAATTCGTTCTGCACACGCTCCGACGGAATTAGGCGAACAGACAGATAGGTTGAGAGGTAGAGGTGATCCACCCTATAAACGGCTGAAAGATGGACATATTTATATTATTGTTAATGATGTAACCTATGACGCTGAAGGAAAGGAGGTAATAAAATGAAAACGCTACTATTGATTTTCTTACAGATTAGCATGACCCTTCCGAACTCAACGCCGGA
>JAKSNE010000237.1 GCA_024400135.1 Paludibacteraceae bacterium | reverse complement strand
ACCGAGACGCGTGACCAACCAAAGAATAAGGAACGCGCGCTCTCGCGCCTGCGCACGCAAATATATGATAAGGAGCATAGCAAATACGTCGATGATATCGCGCAGCGTCGTAAGACGATGGTCTCCACAGGTGACCGCAGTGCGAAGATTCGTACCTATAACTATCCTCAAGGACGCGTCACTGACCACCGTATCGGTTTTACCCTCTACGACCTCAGCGGTTTCATGGATGGTAATATCCAGTCGATGATTGACGCCCTCCAAGTTGCCGAGAATGCCGAACGCTTAAAAGAAGCTGAAAATGAATAAGACTATTTGCGCCATCTCAACGCCCTACGGAGTAGGGGGAATCGCTGTCATCCGTATCAGCGGACCCGATGCTATCGCTATCGTGGATACACTCTTCGTGGGTAAGACGACGCTCAAACAGGCGAAAGCCAATACCATCCATTATGGTCGTATCGCCGACCTTGACGAAGGAATGGTGTCTATCTTCCGTGCGCCTCACTCGTTTACGGGCGAGGACGTGGTCGAGGTGGCTTGTCATGGGAGTCTTTATATCCAACAGACACTTATTCAGCGACTTATCGAAGCGGGTTGTACGATGGCAGGTCCCGGTGAGTTCACCCGTCGTGCCTTAGCCAACGGCAAACTCGATCTTACCCAAGCCGAGGCGGTGGCAGACCTTATCGCCTCGCAATCCAAAGCCGAACACGACCTTGCCCTCAGCCAACTGAGGGGTAGCGTGAGTAGCGAGATAGCTGTGTTACGCGATCGGCTGTTACACCTCACTTCCCTCATCGAACTCGAACTCGACTTCGCGGACCACGAGGAACTGGAGTTTGCCTCTCGTGACGAACTGCAAGCCGTAGCGGACGAGATAGAGAAACACCTCGTCCACCTCACGGAGTCTTTCAAGACCGGCAATGCCATTAAGAACGGTCTTCCTGTAGCGATTGTAGGACCTACGAATGCCGGCAAATCGACATTGCTCAATGCCCTCTTGGGCGAGGAACGCGCCATCGTGAGTGATATACAAGGAACGACGCGCGACACGATTGAGGACACGCTCGTTATCAATGGTATCCTCTTTAGGCTCATTGATACCGCAGGTCTGCGCGAGACGCAAGACGAGATAGAGAACCTCGGCATCGCCCGCACCCAAGCCGCCATCGAGAAAGCAGCGATAATCCTGGATTTAAGCCCCCTCCCGACCTCCCCCTACAGGGGAGGAGATATAGAGGCGGAAAGGAAAGTGATTAGGATTATCAACAAGTCTGATTTGATGAGCGACGCACAAAAAGCTGCGGTAGATAAAGAGGCGGTACTGATTAGTGCCAAGAATGGCGACCTGTCGAACTTGCGGGAACGTTTGGTAGCAGAGGCACAGACGTTGTTAGGTCGCGCTACCGAGGGCGTTTGTATTACGGGTGAACGCCATTACGAAGCGTTGATGCGGGCGTTGACGAGTATTCGCGCCGTACAGCAGGGCTTGGCACAAAATATAAGCGGTGAGTTCTTATCGATGGACTTGCAAGATGTTCTCACCGCCCTTGGCGAAGTCACCGGTCAAGTGACCAATGACGAAGTATTATCCAATATCTTCTCCAAATTTTGTATTGGCAAATAGGCTTTCAACTAATTTTTGCAAAAAGTCGCACTTTTTATTTGCATAATTGAAAAAAAGTTGTATCTTTGCAGCGGATTTGTGGAAATTATTAAAAAACTTAAATATTATGCGTAAACTAACTATTTTATTCCTCGCCCTGACGCTAAGCGCAGGACTGTGGGCAAACCAAATTACTTACATGGCAACGGCAGCATTACCCATTGAGGGTGATGCATTTACTCCGAGTGTTAGTAATCACACCTTTGTAAACGGTGTGGGT
>JAKSNE010000236.1 GCA_024400135.1 Paludibacteraceae bacterium | reverse complement strand
CTCTAAACTCTACACTCTACACTCTAAACTATAGAATAAGGATCTCCTCTTGCGAGCCGAACTTACTGACGGACGAGATTATTGAGTTTGTGGCGCATAGCAAACATTTTGCTCCGCATTTCCATATTCCGCTTCAATCGGGTTCGGACGAAGTGCTCAAGATTATGCATCGTCATTACGATACCACCCTTTTTACCGAGCGCATCGAACATATACGACAAGTGATGCCTCACGCGTTTATCGGAGTCGATTGTATGGTGGGAGTACGAGGTGAGACAGAGGAACGATGGAACGAGTACGTGAACTATATCTCTGCCCTACCCGTCTCCCAACTGCACGTGTTTACGTACTCGGAACGCGCTAACACGAGGATGCTGACGATGGACCTTCCCGTTGTTCCTATGGCGGAACGCCATCGTCGGAGCGAGGTCTTGCACCAAATCAGTGACCAAAAGCTGCAGGCGTTCTACGAGGCAAACAAAGGAAAGCAAGCCACCGTACTATGGGAGGCAAAGAGGGTAAACTCTACACTCTACACTCTACACTCTACACCAATCATGTACGGTTTCACCGAGAACTACATCAAAGTCAGCCGCCCTTACGATAAAACGAAAGTCAATACATTTGAAACGATAACAATCTAATTTCAAAATTAACTCATAATTCATAATTCAAAATTCAAAATTAACTCATAATTCATAATTCAAAATTCAAAATTAACTAATATGAACATTCAACCCTTATTAGACCGTGTGGTCATTCGCCCAACGGCCGCAGAAGAAAAGACGGTAGGTGGAATCATTATTCCCGATACCGCACAAGAGAAACCGCTCCGCGGACAAGTCATCGCAGTTGGTAAAGGCACCAAGGATGAAGAGATGATCCTCAAAGAAGGTGACCAAGTGCTTTATGGCAAGTACGCCGGTAACGAAGTAGAAATCGACAACGAGAAACTCATCATCATGCGTCAATCCGACGTTTTGGCGATTCTAAATTAATACAACTATGGCAAAAGATATCACTTACAACATTGAGGCGCGGGATGCCCTCAAACGTGGCGTTGACCAACTGGCTAACGCAGTTAAAGTTACCCTTGGTCCCAAGGGACGTAACGTTATTATTGACCAGAAATACGGTGCTCCGCACATCACCAAAGATGGTGTGACCGTAGCCAAAGCCATTGAACTCAAAGAGGCTGCCGAAAACCTCGGTGCTCAACTCGTTAAAGAAGTGGCTTCTAAGACGGGCGACCAAGCCGGTGATGGTACTACGACCGCTACCGTTTTGGCACAGTCAATCATCAGCGTTGGACTGAAGAACGTGACTGCCGGTGCTAACCCAATGTCTCTCAAACGCGGTATTGACAAGGCTGTCAGTGCTGTTGTGGAGAACATCAAGGCACAAAGCGAGGTGGTGGGCAACGACTTCGACAAGATCGAACAAGTAGCCACTATCTCCGCGAATAACGATGCCGAGATTGGTAAACTCATTGCTGATGCTATGCGCAAGGTTAGCAAAGATGGCGTTATCACCATCGGCGAAGCCAAAGGTATGGACACCACCATTGATGTGGTGCAAGGAATGCAGTTCGACCGCGGCTATATCAGCCCGTATTTCGTAACAAACACCGAGACCATGGAGGTAGAGATGGATAAGCCCTATATCCTCATTCACGATAAGAAAATCAGTAACCTCAAAGAACTCCTTCCCGTTCTCGAACCCGCTGTACAAAGTGGTCGTCCGTTACTGATCATCGCAGAAGATGTGGATAGCGAAGCGCTGACTACACTCGTTGTTAACCGCCTTCGCGCGCAACTAAAGATCTGTGCCGTTAAGGCTCCGGGCTTTGGTGATCGTCGCAAAGAGATGCTCGAAGATATCGCTATCCTCACCGGCGGAACGGTTA
>JAKSNE010000235.1 GCA_024400135.1 Paludibacteraceae bacterium | reverse complement strand
GACCAGCAGTTCTTTTGAATGCCATAGATTCGGTTCGTCCAGCACACATTATCGTTGATATACATCACACATACAGAGTTGTCGGTATAGAGATCAATAGAATAGGTATTGTCTTGTGGGGTGGTAAAGGTATAGCCATCAATATATCCGACAAAACCGATTCCCCCTTCTCCTCGTTGTTCGAAATTGATTTTACGTTGCGTTGCATTTTCGGGGTTTACAACAATGGTATAATAAACACTTGAGTCCGCGTTTGATACCATTGATGTGCCACGGCAGAGAGATATACCGAAATTGTCTTCTGCGCCAGCCGTTTTAACCACCATGTGCAAGTGATTATGTCTTCCTAACCGATTAAAGAGGATGTTAGATTCACCAGAGAGAGTGTATTGATCCTTAGCCGCAGCCTCACCTTGAATACGCATAACTTTTAGGGGAGTGGCGGTAGTATATTTGGCATCAATAGCCGGCACTTTGCCAAGCGATAGAGAGCCGTCTTCATGTTGGATAACGCGATGCATAATTAAGGAGCCCGCCCATTCGGGTTCTTCTTTATCGGAACCGGTGGCTATGTTATCATTGCCTTTGCGCGTAGGACACCAGCCCCAGATATAACGGTTTTGACCATCGGACGCTGTCTTTCCTGCATAAAAGCCTCTACTATCAAGATAACCTTCGTGATCATCCGGCCACTTACCGGCATCATCAGCCGTACAAGCTTTGAGTTCTTCTAAGGTGCGTCCTTTGAAGTATTGTACTTTACGAATAGCTTTATGTTGCTCGGAATATACGAGATACCACCAATCGCCCATCTTGAACACGTCGGGACACTCGTAGAAGCGGTCCCACATCATCGTCATGAATGCACCTTTATGAGTCCATGTTTGCAGGTCGGTAGAGGTAAATTCGGCTAAAGTACCTTTACCGGTAGTGGTGCTGACAATCATGTGATATAGGTTGTCGTCTCCTTGAAAGACGAAAGGATCACGAAAATCATTGTTGCTATATCCATAATCATCTCCGCGCAGTACAAAAACTGCGTTTTTTATCCAAGTCTTGCCATCCGTCGATGTCGCATATTGAACAGCTTGCCCATTCTCTTCGGCAGAAGGGAAATACTTGTTTCCCGTATAGAAGAAATAGTATTTTTGCTGTTGCTCGCACCAGAAGCAACTTCCTGTTCCAAGAGCAGCATCTTGCTCTTGTAGTCCGCCGCAAGGAATAATTTCTCCATCGTTAATATATCCTTTGTCTGCGGTATAACTCAATCCCCAAATAGGGTGATAAGTACCCGCCGGATTGGGACGATAGTCTTGCAGATAGTAGATTTTAAACGATTGTGTTTTAATATCATACATTGGCATCACATCTCCTATATATCCGCTATAGGGTTTATAATAGGTTTGACACGATTGTTCATCGTTAGATGAGAAGAGATAGGTTGTGTTATCCCAATCTTTGGGTTGAACGGCATCGTTTTTTGACTTACACCCTACCAGTAAGACAAGGAGGGCGAACATCATAATACTAACTGTGTGTTTCATAGTTTATTGATTCATTAAATAGTTAAACGCATTTTTAGTCATAATCTCGATATTCACATGATATCCGGTATATATCTCATCAATGGAATACCAATCATAACAGCCGGAGCCGATACAGAGTACACATCCGTTGGTTGCGCTTGCTTTCCATTCCCAAACGGTGATAGCATTATCGCCGCCATAACCTAAGACACAAGCACCCGTTTTCTTGGTGAAATAATCCCACGAAGGATAACCTCCCCAATCGGTACCAATATGCCATTGGATCGTGGAGTTGGTAATACGATACCCGGCATCGCAGGTATAAATCTTATTGGGGTTACCATCGTTTTGCAGACCTTGATAAAGCGGGTGTGAGGTCGAATC
>JAKSNE010000234.1 GCA_024400135.1 Paludibacteraceae bacterium | reverse complement strand
TAGGAAAGACTAGGGAGGGCTAGGAAAGACTAGGGAGAACTAGGGGGCTAGGAAAGACTAGGGAGGGCTAGGAAAGACTAGGGAGGGCTAGGGGTGAACGATATTGGTTTTGACTTGCCAATCAATATCGGAGATGGTGAACCAATAATTGGCACCATCACGAGCAGAGACTTTGAAAGTCTTACGAGTACGGCTATAAGAACAAATCGTACCCTCGGGATACTTGATAGCATCCGCATCAATCTCCAAGTCTTCACCAGTGTTTATGACAACGATAGACCACTGAACTAACGAGTCGCTTTGTTGAGAAACAGGCGCTTGGATAGTGTATTGAGCGTCCTTGATAGGCATAGTGAAAGAACCCCAAGGACTATCGGGTTCCGCCTGATAGGTAACTGGGGAACCCTTACCGTCCGTGACTTCCGATGTAGATTGGGAGTCTTTGCCGTCTGTCACCTCCTTGCCTTGCTTGTCAGCACAAGCGACAAGCAGCAAGAGGCAACAAATGAAACAGAATTTATTTCGCATAGTTAATAGCGCGAGTCTCGCGGATAACCGTGACTTTGACTTGTCCGGGATAGGTCATCTCATCTTGGATACGTTTCGCAAGATCGAAGCTGAGCAGTTCGGTATCCTTGTCGGAGATCTTATCCGCACCTACGATGACGCGCAGTTCACGACCGGCTTGGAGCGCGTAGGTCTTGATAACGCCCGGGAAGGACATTGCCATGTTCTCAAGGTCGTTGAGACGCTTAACGTACGTCTCCACAATCTCGCGGCGAGCACCCGGGCGGGCACCGGAGATAGCGTCACAAGCTTGAACGATAGGCGCGATGAGGGTGGTCATCTCACATTCCTCGTGGTGAGCACCTACGGCATTGCAGATGTCGGGTTTCTCTCCGTATTTCTCGCAGAGTTTCATACCAAGTGCTGCGTGTGGCAGTTCCTCCTCGTTCTCAGCGACTTTACCTATATCGTGGAGCAGACCGGCACGGCGTGCAGCCTTGGGGTTGATACCTAATTCCGCAGCCATCACCGCACATAAGTTAGCGGTTTCGCGCGAGTGCTGGAGCAAGTTCTGTCCGTAAGAAGAACGATATTTCATTCGACCGATCAGGCGAATCAGTTCGGGGTGCAGACCGTGGATACCGAGGTCAATGGCGGTACGTTTACCGGTCTCCACCATCTCGTCATCGACTTGTTTCTCGACTTTAGCGACCACTTCCTCAATACGAGCGGGGTGGATACGGCCATCCTGTACGAGTTGGTGCAGGCTGAGGCGAGCGATCTCACGACGGATAGGATCATAGCCGGAGATAGTGATGGCTTCGGGCGTGTCATCTACAACGAGTTCGACACCGGTAGCGGCTTCAAGGGCACGGATATTTCGTCCTTCACGTCCGATGATACGACCCTTAACTTCCTCGTTATCAATATGGAAGACAGAGACAGCACTTTCGGCAGTAGTCTCGGAAGCGACACGTTGGATAGTTTGGATAACGATCTTCTTTGCCTCATTGTTAGCATTGAGGCGAGCCTCGTCCATGATCTCGTTGATATACGCCATGGCGTTGGTCTTAGCCTCATCTTTGAGGGACTCAATGAGTTGTTTCTTAGCCTCCTCTGCCGACATTCCGGAGAGTTGTTCGAGCTGCTGTTGCGCCTGTTTGTGCATCTTATCGGTCTCGGCTTGGCGATACTCGATGGCTTTCTCGCGTTGTTCGAGTTGTTGCTGCACTTGGGCAACCTCGTTTTGTTGGCGTTGCAGTTCCCCTTGTTTTTGGTTGAGGTTCTGTTCGCGTTGGTTCAATGACTGTTCACGCGCCTGTTTACGCTGTTCGTCAGCACGAACCATGTTGTCGTGCTCTAACTTCAAGGCGATGAATTTTTCTTTTGCTTCGACAATCTTGTTTTTCTT
>JAKSNE010000233.1 GCA_024400135.1 Paludibacteraceae bacterium | reverse complement strand
GAAAAGTAAGTTTATTAACAGACGTGTGTCAACACACCATCATCGGTCATGGTACTGATGGTTACAAAGAAGCCGTACAATGGTTAAACGAACATTATTCACATTAACCCTCCTCTATTCTCTCCTCCCGTTATGGGCAGGAGACATTACATGTAAAGTCATTGATGGCGGGTCCAGACAGCCCATCGACTTTGCCAACGTCAGTATCCAACGCACCAACGATTCCGTTCCTTTGACGGGCGTGGTGACCAATGCCGACGGATCGTTCTTGATTAGCGGTATAGACAAAGGTTCCTACACCTTGCACGTCTCGTTTATGGGTTATAAAGAGGTTAAGAAAGCTATTGATTTTGCCGGCGGGACGGTGGATGTAGGTAAAATCATCTTACGCGAAGACTCGCGAGCATTGGACGAAGTTGAGGTCGTGGCACAAGGTTCGACCATGCGTTTTGAACTGGATAAGAAAGTGTTCACGGTCGATCAGAACATGGCAAATGCCGGTGCCAGTGTGACGGACGCGTTAGCGAATATCCCGACCATTGATGTCAACGAGCAAGAGGGAACCATCTCCCTTCGTAACTCAGAGGATGTGGAGATTTGGATTAACGGCAAACCGGCTGGACTGACGGCAGATAACCGCGCCGATATTCTAAAGATGATGCCGGCGGAGTCGATTAAGGAGATTGAGATCATCACCAATCCCTCCGCCAAGTATTCGCCCGAAGGAACGGCAGGAATCATCAACCTTGTCACCAAAAAGAACCGCCAAGCCGGCTATTATGGTTCGGTCAGTTTGGACCTGCGATACGCCTTGGCCAAGCCTTGGAACGTACCTCCCGGAGGACGATTAGGGTTTAATATCAACTTCAATAAGGGTATTGTGGATGGGTATTTCAGTATGGGTTACAACCGCAATTTCAGTAATGGCTCATCAAAGTCCGACCGATATAATTTTTCTAAAGGCACCGGACCTGATGGGAAAGACGAGATTGAGCGTCTTATCAAAGACGGACAAAACAAACACGACCACGGAGGTATGTACCTTCGCGGCGGATTGGATTTTCGCGTAACGGAACGCAGTACGATTGGGGTGTCGGCTTTCGGAATGGTTAGTGCGAAGGACGATAAGACCAACGGATGGTTTAGTAACCAAAACAACTCGCCCGCCAGTTATATGATGTATCGTGTCGATTCGTTTATCAGTCCGCAAGATGAGAACAACAAAGAGACCCTCATCAACTATTACGACCGTAATCAGAAAGGTAGCGGATATAACCCGGGAGGCAATGCAATGGTGGATTGGCGTTTTGAGATTAGTAAGGAGCACTATTTGCAGATGAGTGCGCAATATAACCAATGGAACTGGAACAATGACCAGTTCTACACCCAACTCTATCACGACATAGCGCAGCCCGATTATCCAGTGATTGATGAGCAAACGACCCATCAAGAACAACTCAACACGAACAAAGACCAATCCGTACAACTCAAAGCCGATTACGAATGGAAGCCCACTCAGCAGAGCCGTTTAGAGGCAGGTTGGCAAACGAGTTTAGCTTGGCGCAACACCTATGCGAATGCGTGGGATGGTCAAAATAGAGAACAACAAGAGAGACTGATCTTCAACGATTTTACGAACAATGAACAAACCCACGCACTATATATCACCTACGGCAATCGTTTCTGGGATAAGTTTGCCGTACAAGTAGGTCTGCGCGGAGAGTATTTCAAGCGTCATCTGTCGTCGGATTATTACACTGCCAATCACGCAGACAGTCTCACAACCGCCACACAAGATACGAGTTATTTTCAACTCTTCCCGAGTGTATATCTGAGTTACGATTTTGGCAGTGGACACGAGTTGCAATTGAATTACACCCGTCGTATTGACCGACCGAGAGGACATCAGATTAATCCAAGAAAGGA
>JAKSNE010000232.1 GCA_024400135.1 Paludibacteraceae bacterium | reverse complement strand
AAAAAGCGAAAAAAATGATTTTTCTCGCTTTTCGTTTCTCGTTTTTTTGTGTCTCTACTCCGCAACTCTAAATCCGTCTTCCCATTTATATTGCGGATAGGTGGTGCGGAGGTATTCCATCGCGCCATCGATAGTGCTGGAGCCGGAAGTGCAGAACGGAATAAGAGTTTTGTTCCTTAGGTCGTTATTCTCTATCCAAGAGTCAATAATACGTGGGCAGATATTCCACCAAATGGGAAAACCGAGGTAGATAGTGTCGTAGGCACTAACGTCGGTACACATTTTTATCATCGGTCGCTCGGCAGGGTCTTTCATCTCGATAGATGAGCGGGATTGGTCGTTGCGCCAATCGAGATCTGCTTCGGTATAGGGTTCGTTAGGAACAATTTCCCAAAGGTCGGCTTGTTGTTTAGCGGCAATCTGTTCTGCCGCAGCTTTGGTTATACCTGTTGCCGAAAAATAGGCAACTAATGTCTTTGCGTTCATCGTCATACTCACTGCCACCAATAGCAGAAGGGTGATTAGTTGTTTCATAATTATCTCAATTTTAATTTTTTCAATCGTGAAACGATATCTGATTGGCGGAATCCTATGATGTAGGATATTTGTTCTACCGAATAATGCTGATTGTAGAGCCGCTTTAAATAGTCTTCATCTCGTTTAGTCCATAATATGCACTTTGTAGGTTTATTATCAGTCAACCCGGATTTCCTGCGATTAAATTTTGTCTTTTGATAGGAGCGTCTCGCTTTTGCAGTCATATCTTGGTCATAGTGCGGTCCATGAAACCCAGCACGCAGCATAACGATGAGCAACACTATCGCCACTATGCTCAAAACGATTATTCCTATAATTTCTAAGAATTGGTGCATGGTTATTTATTCTCCATTCTCTGAAATTAATTTATTATTACTTTGCCAATACAGATGCTTGTAATAAATGTTTATTTAGTTTCACTTTCTCGCTTAGACCGTTGGGAAAGTCGAAGGTGAGAGTACGATAGTTAAACGTCGGCTTTGCCGCGTGGACGATACGGTGGTAAGTAGGAGAGAGGATAATGATATTACTTGTATCGTTATTCATACTCTCGGTGAAGGGACGGATATGATGTGCTTCAACTACCTCCACAGCGTACGGCTCACCGATCTTCTCGCCCGTCATTTGACAACGGTAGTCATAGAGTTGTTTGAGCGAGTCACCAATACTGCGGTCGAGTTTACGAACTTTGCGAAGCGACGAGGAGAATGTATAGCCTGCGGTCTTATCCTCAATAGGAACAAAAGTGGTACTCTCGAAGACCTCCTCGGAAATAGTGGAGAGTTGTTCGGAGAGTGCTTGATGATCTGTATTGGCATAGCATTCAAGGACAAAGGTGTCGGCAAACATCGTAGCATAGAAGACCACCTCAGACTGAAACACTTCCGGCAATTGCACTTGCGTGCGAGGGGCAGCATTAGCACGAGCCGCTTGCAAATACTGAAATTCCTCCGCAAAAATGCTTTGCAGTTTGCGAGCGATAGGGGAGCCTTGCGAGTAGCGAATTTGCAGAAGGTCGGGATGTCCGGGGTAATGAGTTTGATCAAAGGCAATATTATTGATTCGAGCATCGAAAGTCTCTCCATCAATCAAAATCTTAACACCACGTTTATCTCCATGATTCAATCGACCGCCGGGCATGGCATAAACCAACTCGTGGAACTCTGTTGGGATATGGAAGCCGTTAGTCAGTAGCGACCAATCAACGGGGCGTTTGAGAAGGAATGTATTTACGGTGTGGTTGCTCATGTTATTGGTCGTCTTGATGTTCTTCGTGCAATTGCGTCAATCATACGCAACGTTCTCACATACGAATGAATGCACAAAATTACAAAAAAAATATCGAAATCTGCAAATTTAAGTCGATTTTTCCGTCAGATTTCTTTATTTTTTAGCCCATCTGGCTA
>JAKSNE010000231.1 GCA_024400135.1 Paludibacteraceae bacterium | reverse complement strand
AACAAATTACGTTTCCTACTGTACTTCATAGTGGCGACTTAGAACTAAAAGACGGAGTTCGTTTCCTACCATTGTATATGACGGGATTGCTATAAAGTACGCTTTTTGTGCAATTTTGCAAAAAAACATTTGCACATATCAAAAAAAAGTTGTATCTTTGCACGATTTTCACAAATGCTTCGACAGACCGATTGTATAAATTAAGTAATAATGGAAGATAATATTCAAATATCAGTAATCTGCCCTTGCTATAATGAACGAGCCTTTATAGGCGCTTGTATCGATAGTATAGCCCATCTAGATTGTGATTGGACTAAGATGGAATTATTGGTTGTGGATGGTTTGAGTCAAGACGGCACGCGAGAAATTGTGACTGAAAAGGCAAAACAATATTCGTGGCTTCGGCTGGTGGATAATCCAAAAAAGATAGCGCCCGCGGCGATGAATATTGGTATCAATCAAGCTCGAGGAAAATATATCGTCCGTGTGGACGCACACTCTGTTTTTCCCCCTAATTATGTGCCCTCGTTAGTACATGCATTGGACAACTTAGAAGGAGCCCAAAACGTAGGGGCTGTCTGCCGAACCTTACCGGTGGACAATTCGCTTGTGGCTCGCGCTAATGCTATTACTGCTTCACACCCGTTTGGAGTAGGGAACTCCTTGTTCCGGATAGGTACGGATAAAATCAAAGAGGTGGATACCGTACCTTTCGGCTGTTGGCGCAAAGAATGGCTACAACAGATAGGCGGATTTGATGAAGAGTTAGTCCGTAATCAGGACGATGAACTTAACGCCCGAACCATAGAACGAGGAGGAAAAATTTATCTGCTACCTACTATTATTGTGGATTATTATGCTCGCAGAACGTTGACACAGGCTTGGCAGATGTTTTACCAATATGGTCTTTATAAACCTTTGGTTAACCAAAAACTGCAACGTCCTGCTACCTTAAGGCAATTTGTCCCTCCGTTGTTTGTATTAGGACTTCTTCCCGCTTTGCCGTTATATCTGCTCATTGTAGGTGGTATCAGTATCCGATATCGAAACATAGCCCTAATGTTATCTTTCCCAACGGTTCATTTAAGTTATGGATTAGGTTATTGGGTAGGACTCATACATATACTTTTGCATAAAAAGGTGAACGTTAAAAGTTGCCATTAATATATATCATAATGAACTTACCAATGAATATCCCTTTTTCACCTCCGGATATTACGGAGGCAGAGGTAGAGTTAGTGAAAGAGGCTCTTCTATCTGGTTGGATAACAACGGGGCCTAAAACCAAAGAGTTGGAACGCCAAATAGCGGCTTATTGTCATACCCATCGCGCTGTGTGCCTCAATTCGGCTACGGCGGCAATGGAAATGACGTTGCGTCTATTGGGCGTTGGCGAGGGTGATGAGGTCATCGTTCCTGCCTACACCTATACCGCTACCGCCTCGGCAGCATTACATGTAGGGGCTACCATTCGCATGATTGATGCGCAACCGAATAACGTTGAGATGGACTATGAGAAGATGGCTGCGGCTATCAATGAGCGAACGAAAGTGATTGTACCCGTAGATCTTGGCGGTATCGTGTGCGATTATGACCGCATCTTTGCTGCCGTTGAAGCCAAACGAGTCCTCTTTAAGCCGGCGAACGATATTCAAAAAGCGATTGGCCGTTGCATTGTCATGGCGGATGCCGCTCATGCTTACGGAGCACAATGGCACGGAAAGATGTGTGGTGAGATTGCTGATTTCTCATGCTTCAGTTTTCACGCGGTTAAGAACTTCACTACCGCCGAGGGCGGAGCTGTCACATGGCGGGATATAGATGGTATTGATAACGAGACAATCTATCATCAATATCAACTTCTTTCGCTTCATGGTCAGTCAAAGGACGCTTTGGCTAAGAACCAATTGGGCGCATGGGAGTACGATATTGTAGGTCCTTGGTATAAATGCAACATGACAGATATTA
>JAKSNE010000230.1 GCA_024400135.1 Paludibacteraceae bacterium | reverse complement strand
TTGCCGAGTTCCTTAACAACCCTTCTCCCGCTGGCCTTAGGATTCTCTCCTCATCCACCTGTGTCGGTTTGCGGTACGGGCGGCCATGCTTCGCCTTTTCTCGCCACCTGCCACTGAGGACTTCCCTACTTTGTTTCGGTCCCTTTCGCCGGGGGCAACCAACGCCCCGGTTCCTCTCGACAGATGTGTCAGCTTTTAGTCGCATGGTCGGTGACGGAATCTCAACCGTCTGTGCATCGCCTACGCCTTTCGGCCTGAGCTTAGCTCCCGACTAACCCTGGGAGGACGAGCCTTCCCCAGGAAACCTTAGATTTTCGGCCATTATGATTCCCACATAATTCTCGCTACTCATTCCGGCATTCTCACTCGAATGCAGTCCACCGTTCCTTACAGTACGACTTCAATCCACATTCGACGCTCCCCTACCACATCCATAGGATATCCAAAGCTTCGGTTATACGTTTAGCCCCGTTACATTTTCCGCGCAGAATCACTCGACCAGTGAGCTATTACGCACTCTTTAAATGAGTGGCTGCTTCTAAGCCAACATCCTGGTTGTTTTCGCAATTCCACATCGTTTCCCACTTAACGTATATTTGGGACCTTAGCTGTTGATCTGGGCTGTTTCCCTTTTGACCACGAAACTTATCTCACGCAGTCTGACTGCAATGCATCAATTATCCGGTATTCTTAGTTTGATAGGGTTCAGTAAGCTATACGCCCCCTAGCCCATTCAGTGCTTTACCCCCGGTAATCTAACATAACGCTAGCCCTAAAGCTATTTCGGGGAGAACCAGCTATCTCCGAGTTCGTTTGGAATTTCACCGCTAGCCACAAGTCATCCCCGGTCATTGCAACGAACGTGGGTTCGGACCTCCATGGGGTTTTACCCCCACTTCATCCTGCTCATGGCTAGGTCACCCGGTTTCGGGTCTATAGCATGTAACTCGACGCCCTGTTCAGACTCGCTCTCGCTTCGCCTCCGGCACTGAATGCCTTAAGCTTGCTACATACCATAACTCGCCGGACCGTTCTACAAAAAGTACCAGATCACACATTAACGTGCTCTCTGTGCTTGTAAGTACAAGGTTTCAGGTTCTGTTTCACTCCGTTCTCACGGTCCTTTTCACCTTTCCCTCACGGTACTGCTCCACTATCGGTCATCAGGTAGTATTTAGGCTTGGAAGGTGGTCCTCCCGTATTCCCACCGGGTTTCACGTGTCCGGCGGTACTCTGGATACTCGCCATGAAGAATTCGTTTTCGCATACGAGCCTTTCACTCTCTATGGAGCGGCTTTCCAACCGCTTCTGCTAACAAATGCTTCAATTATGCAAGTCCAAACCCCGTTCATATTGCTACAAACGGTTTGGCCTCTTCCGCGTTCGCTCGCCACTACTAGCGGAATCTCTGTTGATGTCTTTTCCTGGCCCTACTTAGATGTTTCAGTTCAGGCCGTTCCCCACATACACCTATGGATTCAGTGTATGTTGACACAGGTTTGCTGTGCCGGGTTGCCCCATTCAGAAATCTCCGGATCAATGCTTATGTGCAGCTCCCCGAAGCTTATCGCAGCTTGTCACGTCTTTCATCGGCTCCTGATGCCAAGGCATTCCCCTTGTACTCTTTAAAGCTTGACCTTTTGAATCGGTCACCTAGTTTTCACTTGGTTCTCAATTTAAAAGTTCTAGAATTATGCAGGCTTCCATTCGCGGTATAAACTGTAGTTTAAATGTTTTACCCTAATACTATTAGAAGTTCCACAATTAAAATGTTTTACCTCTCTGTTGCTTGCTTTTATACAACTTTGTTAATCTCGTCTTGTTCAGTTTTCAAGGTGCAGTTTCTGTTCTTTTTCAAGAGCAGATTTGAATACTCAATTTCTTGAATACTCAAATCTAATCTCAAAAGTGGTGGGCCTGAGTGGACTCGAACCACCGACCTCCCGCTTATCAGGCGGACGCTCTAACCGGCT
>JAKSNE010000023.1 GCA_024400135.1 Paludibacteraceae bacterium | reverse complement strand
GCGCGTCCTTATTAAATAATAAGTATCTATTGTTCCAAAAGGGCAAAAAGAACTACTACCTCGTCATTGCGAAGTAAACCTCTCGCCTATAATTGCCCGGCAGATGTCGTGAAACATATTTGCTCGCGGAGGCTCTCCGCCGTCCGGCAGACGTAAATGCCCCTCGCTCACGAGATATAAAAACAGTGAAAAAACTTTTCTAAATGCACTTTCCTGTATCAATTTTGCAGAAAAGTGCATTATTATTTGCACAATTCAAAAAAAAGTTGTAATTTTGCAAGCGAAATTGAAAAAAGTGTAATTATGGAAACGAGAGAAAAACAACAAGAAAGGGTTAATCCTGCTTGGTTAGCCGCTCAAAAGTATCAAGGAACTATCATCATCAATGATCCCGCTTGGAGATAAACACCTATGCGTTATTTGATAGATACTAATATTTTTGTGTACTTTGCATCCGATTTAGATTTATTAAGTCGTGATGTGTTGTCCATTATGTCAGACTACGATTCTGCTCTCTATATGAGTGCTGAATCTATAAAGGAACTGATTGTAGCTTTTCGAACAAAGAAACTACTTAGTAAACGCTGGAAGAATGAACTTGAAATGATTCATGCTATTGAGGACGAGTTCTTCATTCAAATACTTCCAATTAAGAAAGAAGATTTAGAAACTTATGCCCAATTACAGCTTAATGAGGCACAAGGGCACAAAGACCCAAGTGACCATATCATTATTGCACAAGCAATTACGGAGAAGTTGCCTCTTATCTCTAGTGATACTCGTTTTCCATTTTATCGAAACCAAGGTTTAGAACTAATATTCAATACTAAGTAAATAGATAAATCAACCCGCCTATGATTGACCGGCATCGTAAAGGCGATGCATGACATATAAAATATAGCGTTGTAATAGATAGCAAATTAGACATAAGAGATGGAAAATATCATTATTCCCCAAGGAGATACTATTGAAGAAACAAAGACTCGTGAGCAAGTTATTTATCAATTCTACAAGCAGTGGAAGATAGACAATCCTACACAACGAAAATTTAATCTTTCACTTAAAGATTATATTAACATTCGCCAAATATCTATCATTGAAACTGTTGAACATGCAGCAAAAAGATATTTGAGCACATTGGCAGTATTACAATTAGATGCCATCTTGACAAATGCCAAGAAAGTATCAGTCGTTAGGACGAAACCACGTGCTAAAAATCAAAATCAATTTGAGAAGATGATTGTAATGGGATATCAGTGTGTGGGTATTGGAACGATAAAAATGATGGTGGGAATTAAACGAAGCAATAAAGAAAAAGTTCAATATTGTATAACTCATTTAGGAGTTGATGATGTTATGTATGACGAGATTAGTAAAACCATTGAGTAAAAAAACAAGTAGATCACCTCAGTGACCTACTTTTTTTGCCCCAAGAATGCGCAGTTGTACTTTCTCAACGGATAGGTCTTCGCGGGCGGGGACTTCTGCACTACTCGAACGACCAACAGAGCTACGTTCTTAAATCTCGCTGCAAAATTACTGCTTTTTTTTGATATGTGCAAATTTTTGCGCATATTTTTTTATTTTTTCTTGCATAATTGAGAAAAATGTTGTAATTTTGCAGTCGCAAACTCATGCTGAGGGTGT
This sequence comes from Paludibacteraceae bacterium, assembly GCA_024400135.1. Lineage (GTDB taxonomy): Bacteria > Bacteroidota > Bacteroidia > Bacteroidales > Paludibacteraceae > Colicola. The sequence goes on along the minus strand of JAKSNE010000023.1, from coordinate 10,575 downwards.
CTGCGCGTATGCGGAGCTGTCCCATCGGAGTGGGTGAGCAGACATAAAAGCGTTTACTGACGCTTGTTCTTGAACTTTCAAACCTCGCAAGTAACAAAGTACCATCAAGAATAAGACAGATGTAGATGCTCATGGGTGTATATTCTTCCCACGTTGCGATGTTCTCTTGTCTCGCGCTGTGGTTTATATACACAGCGTGAGATTCTGCGTTGTCATTCTATGGTATAGGTCATGCGAGGACCTTGAAAGTTGGAATGACAAAGGTAAGAGTTCCACGCTTTTCTTTTTGTACCACCGCTTGGCGGGATTCACAAGCGGATAGAAGTTGTGCCCGACACGAATGAGGGTAAATGCTTATGGAAACAGATACGTTGGGAATTTTATTTAAGGACGATTATGCCATTGGAAATGTGCATGTTCGTCAAAAATTATGGGAAAAGCGCAATCAGAAGATATATCATTATATGCAAGTGAAATATTTATATGACTTATTAGAATCTAATACGCTGTATGTAAATAATCGGGCGTTATTTTCGGATGTAAGAGAACAAGGAAAATTGGAAAGTTTAAAATATCGTTTCGATATATTTTTGCCACATTCTCACAATAAACAAGAGAAAAAAGAAAATATGGAAAGTTGTAAAGAGTTGTCAAAAATAAAAGAAATTGCACACAAATCTTGTATATCCTGTTGGACAATGGGGACCAATTATAGCAATTGTGAAGAAGACATTTTAGAATGGGATCATTATGGTACAGGAAAAGCGCAATATGGGGAGACATGTAGAATTGAAACGACAGTAGAAGACCTTGTTAATTCTATTAAATCCAATAAAGACGCAATGTGGTTGAGCGAAGTCCAGTATGATAAAGAAAAAATGAGAGCTAATCCAGAACAATGGATTTTATGGAAGCACCATGCTTATCGACAAGAGAACGAAATCCGTCTTTGTATAGATACAAGAAAGGATTATGTTCGCTTAAATATCAATCCTATAGAACTCATCAGTAGTATTCGTTTATCACCTTATATACATGAAAATGACCAACAGAGAATTATTACAGATTTAGAAAAATATTCATTTTTGCAAAACAAAATTTTTGCTTCTCATATTTTAGAAAAACATAATCAGTTTTAAAGGTGCGCCCGTAACCTATAGGGTATTAATTTATGAAAAAACTATTTACATTTCTCTTTGCGCTCACGTGCGCAGCAACTTTGTTTGCTTACGATTGTAAAATCGATGGCATCTGTTACAACCTCAACACCACCGACTCGACGGCAGAAGTAATAGGTATGGGTAGTTATTATGGCTCTATCATTATTCCGTCTATGATTACTCACAATTCACAAACTTTTTCCGTCACATCGATTGGAAATTATGCTTTCTATGAATGCTCCCGCTTGACATCTGTCTCTATTCCTAATTCCGTCACTTCGATTGGACGCGAGGCTTTTCGTGGTTGCTGTGATATAACCTCAATTACGATTCCCAATTCCGTCACAACGATTGGAAGCGGTGCTTTTGCTTTATGCAATGGTTTGACCTCTATTACAATTGGCAATTCTGTCAAAACAATTGGAACTTCTGCTTTCTATAGTTGTGCTGGATTGAGAAAAACCAATTATACAGGTACGATTGATCAATGGTGTAAAATAAAGTTTAACTCTTCAGCTTCCAACCCCATATACTATAGTCGCCACTTCTTGATTAACGATATTAAAATTATAGATTTAGTTATTCCCGAAGGAGTTGATACGATTGGAGATTATGCATTCTATAATTGCTTCGGTTTGACCTCCGTCACTATTGGTAATTCCGTCACATCAATTGGAAATTATGCTTTCTATGAATGCTCCCACTTGACCTCGGTCACCATTCCCAATTCCGTCACAACGATTGGAGATTATGCTTTCTATGAATGCGACTTTTTGACCTCGGTCTCGATTCCCAATTCCGTCACGACGATTGGGCAATCGGCTTTCTCAAATTGCTCTGATTTGACCTCAGTGACTATTCCTAATTCTGTAACAACGATTGGAGATGAAGCTTTTGCTTGTTGCTGGAGAATGACCTCTATCACTTGTTATGCTATTACTCCACCAAAGTGTGGTGTTAAAGTTTTCTATTCAGATGCCAAAGTGTATGTCCCTGCTTCTGCCTTAGCAGATTATCAAAGTGCCAATTATTGGAAGAAGATGCAACTATATCCTATTGCAGCAGAAGTTACACCTATGGATGGAGAGAATCCTATCGTTACTCCAACCGATCAAGATGTAACCATCATTTGGCCAGTCACCGATGGAACAGATACTTACACATTAACTATCACAAAGAATGGCGAGACGGTTTGTGTGTTGACCTTCAATGCTAACGGACAACTGACGAATATCGCCTTTGCTGCTCCGGGTCACAATGGCGCACATCAAGCACCAGCGGCTACACTTACTGCTCAAGGCTATCAGTTTACGGTAACAGGTCTTAATCCTGGCACGGCTTACGACTATAGCGTCACCGCTACCGATGCCGATGGACAAACACTTGCCGAGCATAAAGGCAACTTCAGTACTACCGGCGGAACAGGCTTTAAGTCGGTGCACGATTCACAATGCACGATGCACAAGTACTTCCACAACGGCAACCTCATCATCGAGCGGAACGGTGTTAAGTACACCCCTGCCGGACAAAAAGTATGGTAAATAAGTTTGCCTTCAGTCGCACCCGAAATGTTAGATTTATAGTGTCGCTAATAAATCAATTATAAAAATATCAATTATGAAAAAGTTATTATCCCTTTTATTTGTAGTATTCGTTGGCTGCTTGTCAATCAATGCTCAATTTGTGGACTTCAACGAAAATGCTAATTCAGAAAAAAAGGTTTTGAGCTACTCATCTACCGTTCCCGGGTTTACGGGACGGTATGAAATATGGATTTCCATAGATAAACAAGACACAACTTATCAATTTAGAGTAGAATGGAACATGCAGAATGCAGGTTTCATAACAGAAACTATAGTTATAAATATCGGGAACGATGTAGAAACGGCAATCGCGGTATTGGATAATTGGATTGCTGCTATTGAGAGTAAGAGAAAAACTATAGTTAAAATAAATGAAGATTTCCGTTTTCAGTTTGTCGGAAATAATAAATGGTTTAGAATCTTAAGAATGAATTCGGACGATATTTGTGCAGCAGTCAGATTTGATTCTTTATATTATCTCCGAAATCATTTAAGTAAAGGAGATTATTCTATTTAAGAGATTTGTAGAATACAACTTAACAGATGGTACATTATCAGAAGTTGGTCATGACCAAGTGACCAACTTGATGGGAAACCTTTATTGATGGGACGTTCAGACGAAGTTGGTCAGTTGGTCATGACCAACTTCGTTGCTCGCAGTACAGGACTAGGACTTCCTAGGTTTTCCTAGGGAGGACTAGGTTGCCCATGGGCATCCTTCGGGCATCCTCCTAGACGGACGCGGAAATCACGCGGTAATCACGCGGAAATCACACGGAACTGGAGGCTAAAAGATAGTACAAAACACTATACCCACAGGGTACTCAACCTACCCAAGAATAAGCCAAGAAGAACCCAGTAATAACCCAAGAACAACCCGAGGCAGAGAGGCGGAGGGGCGGAAAGGCGGAGGGGCGGAAAGGCGGAAAGGCAAAAAAATTAGGACCTTAAAGCCCTAATTTTTTGCGAATGTCTTTTGGAATGGCGTTCTTGTGAACGAGGATATCGTTCGTCTTGTACTTCATGAACGCTTCACTGATGTACCAAATACCGTGATAATCGCTCTTCACTGATCCCCACGAGTTCTTAACCATGTAATAACGCTTGCCGTTCTGATCCTTCGCGGTACCGAAGATCTGCAAACCGTGGTCATCGGTGGTGTCCCACATATCAAAAGCCTGCTGACGCATCTCTTGGGTAATCTCCTTCTCGGGCAACGGTTTCTCGGTCAGTTTCTCTTTCTTCTTATCGTTGCTCATATTCAGCCACTTAGCCATATCGCTTCCTGTCAAGTCGGCACCATTATCCTCGTCAGGCACAACACCGATACCTTTGCGCGTGAAGCCGTTCTCACTCACGTCTGCACCCCAAGCCATGGTATAACCATTGGCAATAGCGTTGTCGATGATACGCATCAGTTCGTCCATCGGTACGTTGTACATCTCGTCCATACGCCAGTTATCGGGGACCTCCAACGCAAAACGCTGATAGAAAGGATGGTGGGTATAGGACGTAATCGACACATAGTCGTCGGCATTCAGTCCTAAACTCTTCACAAACGATTGGGGAGTATAGGTTTTTCCCTCATACTCGAACTCCGTCGGGCACTTGCCCAGATAGGTGTCATAGATGGCTTGGAAAGCCTCTTTCCACACGGGAGTGAGACGTTTTTGGCTGTATAAACCATTGAGGAAGCCTTTCGCTACCGCAGCCAGTTCGTTATGAACGGGCAACGTGTCCGCCTTGGTCACACCGTAGCGCATTCCCGGCATAACCGATTGAGGAACCATTCCGTAGTTCTTCAAGCAGTAAATCACATCGTAAGCGCTACCGCCTACCATAAACTTAACGTCACCGTACATGCGGACGCAGTATTCTGCGCGGTCCATCATGGTCTTGCTAACGACGAACATCTCGCTTAGGTCGTACACGCCCTTGCCCATTCGCAAGAGTTCGGACTCGATAAATCCGATGGTGCTGAATGCCCAGCACGTACCACTGCGGTGTTGGTCCTTGATAGAAGTGATAGCGACGCTATCAACGGTTGTAAACACGAAACCGGTGTCTTTCTTGGTTTCTTTCTCCGGCTCTTGAGCCCAAAGTCCTACGCTTAGCGTTAAGACTAATGATAAAATCAGAGATTTTCTCATAATGATGAATTGATAAATGATGTATTGATTATTTACTTATTTCTTCTATGGCGCGGGTGAGGACTTTGTCGTCGCGGAGCATGTAGCCGAACTTCCCTTTTTGGAAGTAATAACGCTCCACAATCTCTGCCCCTAACATCAGTTTGACTTCGTCTTTATGGCGGTCAATCGCGTCCCTAAAATTCGGCTGCAAGGACGGCTCAAAACGTTTGAGTTCAGCGATAGTCGCACTGTCAAGGTCCTCGTGCTCAGCGATTTTCAGCATCTCCTTAAAGAACCTACCCGTCTCGGTCTCGTAGGTAAACTCTTTCTCGTCAAGGAAAGCGCAGAAGTCCTCTATGTCCTCATCGCTGACCGTGAACGAGTCGGCGGGAGCGATAGTAGGATGCAAGCGGTGGTAACGCACCGAATAGTCGAAGAACATATTTTGCACGTAAAGCGTATAGGAGATGTCCACTTTTTGACTATCGGCTATCACGATATCGGGTAAGATTCCGCCCGCAGTGTCTTTCTTGAGTTCCTTGCCTTTCTGCCTATCGGCATAGTCGATGGCTTGGATACAACGTCCGGAAGGCAGGTAATACTTCGAGGTCGTCACTTTGAGGTGACCATCGTAAGCCACCGGACGCACGTTTTGCACCAGTCCCTTACCAAACGTGCGCTCACCGATGAGCGTAGCGCGTTGAAGGTCTTGCAAGCTACCACTCACAATCTCACTGGCAGAAGCGGAGTTACGATCAACCAGTACGACCAACGGCATATCGCGGTAAGCGGGATAAGAGGACGTGACGTAACTGCGGTTATAGGCTTTGATCTTACCTTTGGTATAAACGACCTCCGTCTCCTTATCGACGAAGTTACTGAGGATACTCACTGCCTCATCAACGATACCGCCGCCATTGCCACGAAGGTCGAAGATCAGCCGTTTGCCGCCTTTCTGCACGAGGCGATTGAGTTCGTTGACGAAGTCGTTGGCACAACCGCTCGTGAACTCGCGAAGGCAGATATACGCGATACTATCGTTAATGAGTTTGCTATATTCGATAGGGTCGATACGCACCTCTTCGCGGACGAGGGTTTTCTCGAAAGGTTTCTTCACACCTTCGCGCTCCAAGCGCAGCGTAACCGTCGTTCCGGGCGTTCCACGCAGATGGTCACTGACATCGCTGAGTTCTTGCCCTTTGGTCTCCCAGCCATTGACGCTGATGATCCTATCGCCGGCAAGCACGCCATTCTTCTGCGCCGGTTTGCCCTCGTAAGGATTCGCGATAATCGTGATACGGTCTTTGTCGGACTTCTCCGGTTTCTTACCCTTGCCGGGTCGCTGCTGAATAATAGCCCCGATACCGCCGTACTTACCCGTGGTCATCATCTTAAGCTCATCGTCCTTGGTCTTCGGATAATAGATGGTGTAAGGGTCAATCTTCTTGAGCATGGCATTGATAGCCGCCTCGGTGAGGTCCTTATAGTTGAGCGTATCGACATAGTTCATGTCGATCTGCCGCATCACGTCGTAGTAGATACTGAGGTTCTTATCAATCGTGAAAGTGCGGTCGGTCTCAGCAAACAAGCCCCCACCGACTCCCCCAATGGGGGAGAGGATTGTGCATAAAAGAACGATTAGTAGATTTTTCTTCATAGTTTCTTCTTATTGGGCACTAAGTCCGACACGTCTTGGTTGTACTGGCACAAGTCTCTAACGAGCGACGAGGATATATACGCCAACTCGGGACGGGTGTAGAGCAGGATAGTCTCTATACCTCCCAAATGCAAGTTTGCCTCCGCGAGGTTACGCTCGTACTCATAATCCGCCATTCCACGCACACCACGCAGGATGAACTGCGCATCGTTGGCTTTGGCGAACTCGAAAGTCAGACCATCGTAAATCTTCACTTTGACGCGTGGGTTATCTTGGTAAATCTTTTGTATCGCTGCCTCGCGTTCGCGGATAGGGAACGTCTCGTGTTTTTGGCTATTGCGACCAATACCGATGATGACTTCGTCAAAAATCTTCAGACCACGCTGTACGATGTCGTCGTGGCCTATCGTAAAGGGATCAAAACTCCCCGGAAAAATTGCTCGTTTCATATCATTTACCATTTGACAATTTACAATTTACCATTTACTTTTTGGTGATTGATGATTGGGTTCTTATACATTTCGTATAGTTTGGCGCGGAGGAAGGCTTCATCTTTATTCGGGATATCAATAAGTGCCAAACGGCTCTCGATATACTTATCAAAATCTGTGCCACGCTCGTATAGTTCGTAAGCCGAATGGATCTGCTTATCTATCTGCTGCGCCACGGCAAGGACTTGTTCGTTACGCGTGAGCGTGCTCAAATCAACCGTATCTAACCAGTGGTTGATACTCTCCGTCATTCGGAACACTACTCTACCCTTTTGTCCCCAAATACCGGTGTGCATCGAAGTGAGGTCGTCTTGCTTGGATTTCTTCCAATCGGGGTTATCGCGTTTGAGTTGCATCTCCGCCGCCTTGAGGTAGTCGCAAGGGTCGTACTCATAGTTGAGGCAGACGGGGCAGATATTCAGTTCGCGGATAGCGTCCAAGAACGAATCCGAGTGCATAGTCAGCATCTTGAGGATAGCGGGTTGCGTCAAGTCGTTACCATCCTTAGCCCGTCCTTCTCGTTGCGCCATCCATATACTTTTACCGCGCGTGCGCAGGCGATGGATATACCGGCTCATCACGAGTGAGTGCTCCATCAGTTCGCGAGGCGTACCACCTCGGAACACAACGAAACAGCGGTTAAACCGCACAAACGGCTCTATCCACCACTTGCCGAAGAGGTTATTCCCAATCGCGATGAACGGTCGGATACCGTACCGCTTGCGAATCATCATACTCAGGAACGCCGGATCCATACATATATCGCGGTGATTCGTGAGGAACAACGCACCTTTGCGGATGTCCTCCTCTACCCTCTTGCGGTTCGTATAGTCCAGTCCCCAGCCCGTAGTGGTCTTACACCCGACACCTTCGATGAGGGGCACAATAGTAAACCAGTCGGTGACGGCGAGGATCGCTCCCGTGTGGTAGGCTCTAATAGTTTTGTCTTTCGATTTCATTGATAGCTTCTATATCTTCGGCGGTCAACTCGATGTGTCCGTCGCATAATTCGTTAGCGAGTTGTAGGCTCAGTTCCTCTACATTAGTGACTTGTACCAAGGGTGCGATATTCATCACACGTTGGCGAACAGACTCCACGCCGTGTTTAGCCAGTTTGGCTTGGGAAGGCGTGATAGCTTGTTGCAGTGCCTCAAAATCAACATTATACAATAACGTCCCGTGTACAATCGTTCCCGAGGGTAAGGCATAGCAGGCGTTGCCTGAGATCTTGTGCGTGCCCTCGTTGGTCTGTACGAGGATATCGTTGTGCTCGGTGGTGACGGTCGGTACGCCTAACTGCCGCAAGGCATCCGCCATCGTTGCAAGGTACTGCTGAAAGACCTGTTCGCTGTGCGCAGAGGGCGTGATAAACGAAGTCATTAAGTTTCCTTCGTCGGCATAGACGCAGCCTCCCCCACTCTTACGCTGCACCAAGTCCACGTTGTGGGCGTGACAATAATCGAGGTTCACCTCGTTCTCTAACACTTGGTGCCGACCATAGATAACCGTCGGGCGCACCCACCAAAAAAAGATAATCTCCTCTTTACGGTCGGTCTGCCTTCCGATGTACTCCTCGGCAGCGAGGTACCAACTCAGTCGTTTATGTTGAGGTACAATCAGTTGTTTCATAACTTAGGTTCTTTAATCTCTTTTCCTGCACAGAACCGCACTTTGATGTCGCGGTCATCGCCAAGGAAGATATACCGTTCTATGCGTTGGTTGAGTTCGTATTTCTCGTGATTGAGGTAAGCGTCATCAACTACGAGCGCGTCGAAGTCGTATCCTTTCTCAAAGCAGCCACACTGCCCGAAGAACGAGCCGCCGGACTTAGTAGCCAAATAAAACGCCTCACTGACTTTGAGGAACGCCTCTTTGCGCGGAGTCAAGATCTGATATAACTTAGAGGTCTGAATAGCATACTGTATCACGCGCAGAACAGACATATTATGTCCTCCCGACACGTCCGTGCCTAATGCCACAGGTATTCCGTTATCCAAGAATCGCCGTATCGGTGCTGCTCCGGAGCCTAAGTTACAGTTCGAGGTCGGGCAGTGAACCACCATCACGTGATGACGCCTAATCATCCTCAGTTCGATACCTTTGGTGTAACAACAATGCGCCATCAGCGTCGGCGTGTCACCAAGCAGACCGTACTTGCGGTAGCCATCGGCATAACAGATAGTCTCGGGCATCAGTTGGTGTACCCAACGTATCTCGTCTTTGTTCTCGCTGAGGTGACTTTGGACAGGCAGATTGTGTTTCTTTGCCAACTTACCCATCATCTTGAGCATTTCACGCGAACAGGTCGGAATAAACCGCGGCGTGATAATCGGTTTGACGAGCGGGTCATTTTCGGTTGCCACTTGCTCAAGGAAGGCTTGCACCTGCTCCGTCGTGTTTTGTACCGCTTCGGGACAGTTCCTATCCATTCCGACAAGCCCTACAAAGGCACCTAATCCTGCCTCGCGGAAGATGTCCATCAGTTTGGCGGTAGCCTCTGGGTGAGCCGAAGCGAAGACACTGCTGCGCATCGTTCCTTGCATCCATAACTCGTGAACGAATCGCCGATAGACGTGCTCGGCGTATGCGATATCGCGGAACTTACTCTCCTCGGGGAAGGTGTAGGTCTCCAGCCATTCGAGTAAAGGCAAGTCCAGCGCCAGACCGAGGTTGCGGTACTGCGGCGCGTGAACGTGCAAGTCGTAGAAAGCAGGAATAAGCAGTTTATCGCCGTAGTCGGTGATAGGTTCGTTCGCCAACTCGGCAGGCAACTGCTCGTAAATGCCCGCAATCTTTCCGTCCTCGGTGACGTGGATATATCCGTTCGGGATAATCCTAAACTCGTCCTTGGTCGGAGTGTCAATAATGTGTGCTTTATAAATCATGATATTTACGATTTAATTTACTATTTACCATTTACTATTTACCATTTACTTTTTCTTAAAGAACAACAGTTGGATGAGAAAGTTTACCACACCGGCTACGAAGATTACGATATACGTGATTATCGTATTATTCGCATTCGGTAGCAAGTGCAGCACAAGCGGTAAGAAACCCATTTGGATAACCAAGTTTATACCACGTGCCAACGTAAATCCGCCTGCATTCTTCCAATCGGGTTGTGTGCCGAAGGTGTAGAAGTTCGTGCAGAAATAGTTCGGTATCATCTCCAAGATGAATCCCAACGCGAAGGCAACGTAATACCACAAGGTGTCCTTGACAGGGTCGTTCATCAGTCCCATCACGAGGCGGAAGAACCACTCCTGTACGAACATTCCCGTTGTTCCGAGGAGCATAAACCGCAAGGGCTTACGCACCGCTGCCGGCCACTTGCTGCTCGGCAGCACCGCTTGAAATTTATCAATCCAAGTCATAAACTTTCAACTATAAACTCTTAAACTAGATGGCTTCTCTAAACTCTAAACTCTAAACTCTACACTAGCGCTTGAAGCATCGCTTCCAGCGCCTGCGGCAATCCTTCCGCGTTGCGTCCTCCTGCAGTAGCGAGCATCGCTTGTCCGCCTCCACCACCTTGGATAAAGGTCGCCGCCG
>JAKSNE010000229.1 GCA_024400135.1 Paludibacteraceae bacterium | reverse complement strand
GATGAGCATAGAGGGTAAAGTTATCAATAGCGAAGACCTCAAACCGGCGATAGGGGTGATGGTAGGTGCTTACATGAGCGATGCGGACAGTGCGTTTGAGACACAACCTTTTGATTATGTGGCTAAGACTGATAGTTTAGGCTATTTCCGTATTGATAATATGCGTCCCGGGATGTATAGTATCTACGCGTTGCAAGATATCAGCCGCGATTATTTCTACCAACCCGGTGAAGGACTGGCGTTTGGGCTGAGGGCGGAGAGCAACTTTATAGTTGAGAGTGTAGAGTGTAGCGTTGATAGTAGTTTAGTAGTTGATAGTTTAGTAGTGGATAGCACTATTGTGGATAGTAGTTTGGTAGTGGAGAGTCTGCCGACATTGTATTTTTTCAAAGAGGAGAAGACGCGGTTGTATTTCCAACGCGCATTGAGGAACGAGCAATATCAGATTCAGTTCCTGTTTGCCGGCAAGCGGGACAGCGTGCCCACGTTTAGAGCCTTGCGCCCATCGGAGGTGGACTCGACGTATAGCGATAGCAAATACGTAGATTGGACACCCTATTGCCGTTGGTCGTACAATGAGACGAACGACACGATTATGGCTTGGCTGACGGATTCGGTGGCAATGATGCAGGATAGTATCTTTGTGGAGGTGGGACACTACCGAACCGACTCGGTTTATGAATTAGAATGGGTGGTAGATACGGTCAAGTGTATCTATCGCGCTCCGCGACTGACCGAGAAACTGATGAAAGAGCGTCGTGATCAATGGGAGAATAGAAAAGTGAAGGTGACGTCGAATGCCAAAGGAAACTTCGGTATAGACCTGCCGGTGATATTAACTTTTGATATGCCGATAGACAGCATTCAAGAGGACAGTATCACGCTTTGGCGCAAGCAGGATACCGTTTATCTGCCTCTCGAATATCAGTTGCGACCGATGGACGATATAGGTCTTAAATATGAGGTTGTCTATCCTTGGAAGTCGGAGGAGGCGTACGAGATTCGTATCGACTCGGCTGCCGTAAGGGACGTTTATGGTAAAGTGAACAACAAGTCCGTGGTGCAGTTCAAACTGCGTTCGGTAGAGGAATATTCAACCTTGCTCGTCTATGTGAACGAGTCCGATGCTCCGCTTCGGATGCAGTTGTTGGAGAAAGATAAAGTGGTACGCGAGGAGCCTGTGAAGGACGGTAAAGCGTATTTTATCCACATTGAACCGAAGACATATACGATTCGTATCTATAAGGATAGGAATAACGACGGGCTTTGGACAACCGGCGATTGGTTGCTCAAACGCCAACCTGAGGAAGTGTTTAACTACGAGAAAGAACTCAACCTTAAGGCGAATTGGGACTTTGAAGAAACCATTCAAATGATGAATTGGTAAATGATGAATTGATTAAATGAAATAAATATGACAAGTAAAGAAATTAGACAGTCCTTTTTGGACTTTATGGCATCGAAGGGACACACCATCGTACCCTCCGCGCCGATGGTGATCAAAGATGATCCCACGTTAATGTTTACCAACGCAGGCATGAACCCTTGGAAGGGTATCATCCTTGGCAATGACCCTATCGTTCACGCTCGTGTGGCGGATAGTCAGAAGTGCCTGCGCGTCAGCGGTAAACATAACGATTTGGAAGAGGTGGGACACGATACGTATCACCACACGATGTTTGAGATGTTAGGTAACTGGTCGTTTGGCGACTACTTCAAAGCCGAAGCCATCGACTTCGCTTGGGAGTATATCGTGGATGTGCTTCACATCAACCCTGCTAATCTCTATGCTACCGTTTTTGAGGGCAGTCCGAGTGAAGGACTGGATCGCGATAACGAGGCTGCGGCTATTTGGGAGAAACATCTGCCCAAAGACCACATCATCAATGGCAATAAACACGATAACTTCTGGGAGATGGGCGACACCGGACCTTGCGGACCGTGCTCGGAGATTCACGTAGATAGCCGTAGCGA
>JAKSNE010000228.1 GCA_024400135.1 Paludibacteraceae bacterium | reverse complement strand
GCCAAGTGGAACAGCCACCAGCCCTGCGCGTAACCGTTGATTAGGTTCCATAGCACGCTGAGGAACATAATTACTACAGGCATCTTGCTCTCGCCCTTCAGTAAGAACGGGAAGACGAACGAGCGTTGGAAATAGTGGAACTCAAAGATTAGCAGAAACGCCAAGTAGGGCATCTGCCGTACCACGTGCAAGTCCTCGTCTGCACCAAAAGCCGCGATGAACCATAGATACAGTACCACAATAAACACCGGCGCCTCCATTAGGAACCATCCGATTTTATTGTTAATTGCGGGACCCCATTTTTCCGTCCGCATCTTACCATAACCCGCGTCCACGAAGTATAAACTAACGAATACAACCAGCCCAATAAGAGCCATGATAAATAGAAAACTGTAGAATGTAGAAAGTGCCATAAGCAATAAATATTTCAAATTTGGGCGCAAAGTTACAAAAAAATTTGCATATATCCAAAAAAATTTGTACTTTTGCACAAAATTTCTAATAAAATCTATTTTATCATGACAAAAGACTCGCAAATCTTTGACATTATTCGTCGCGAAAGGGAGCGTCAGACCAAGGGTATTGAGCTCATCGCAAGTGAAAATTTCGTGTCCGATCAGGTCCTTGAGGCTATGGGCAGTGTGTTAACCAATAAGTATGCTGAAGGTTATCCCGGTCACCGTTACTATGGTGGTTGTGAAGTAGTGGATGAGGCTGAGAATATCGCTCGTGAGCGTCTCAAACTCCTATATAATGCCGCGTACGTGAACGTGCAGCCGCACTCGGGTGCGCAGGCGAACATGTGCGTGTTCCTCGCGTGCCTGAAAGCCGGTGATACGTTTATGGGTTTGAACCTGTCTCACGGAGGTCACCTGTCTCACGGTTCTGCCGTTAACTTCTCGGGACTGATGTTCCACGCTATCGACTATAGCCTTGACGAGGCTACGGGTCGTGTTGACTACGACGAACTGGAGCGTAAGGCGCGTGCCGAGAAACCCAAGTTGATTATCGCCGGTGCTTCGGCTTATAGTCGCGAATGGGACTACGCTCGTATCCGTAAGGTCGCTGACGAGATTGGCGCTATCTTCATGGTGGATATGGCGCACCCGGCAGGACTGATCGCAGCAGGATTGCTCGATAACCCCGTTAAGTACGCTCACATCGTGACTTCGACGACGCATAAGACGCTTCGTGGTCCTCGTGGTGGTGTGATATTGATGGGAGAGGACTTCCCCAATCCGTGGGGTAAGACGACGCCTAAGGGTGAGATCAAGATGATGTCCGCTATCCTCGATTCCGCTGTCTTCCCGGGCACGCAAGGCGGACCGCTGGAGCACGTGATTGCGGCTAAGGCTGTTGCCTTTGGCGAAGCACTCACTCCCGAGTTCAAGCTCTACCAGCAACAAGTGAAGAAAAACGCAGCTGTTATGGCTCAGGCGTTTATGGATAAGGGTTATAAGATTATCTCCGGCGGTACGGATAACCACTCTATGCTGGTTGACCTGCGCACTAAGTATCCAGACCTGACCGGTAAGGTGGCAGAGCAAGCCCTCGTGGCAGCGGATATCACGACCAATAAGAACATGGTTCCGTTTGATACCCGTTCCGCTTTCCAGACGTCGGGTCTGCGTTTCGGTACGCCGGCTATCACTACCCGCGGTATCAAAGACGACCAGATGCCTTGGATCGTTGACCTCATCGACACGGTGCTTCAAGACCCGTTGTCGGAGGCAAACATCGCTAAGGTACGTGCCGAAGTCAATCGTGAAATGAACCAACACCCGCTCTTTGCATGGTAAAGTATGATAAGGCGTTCGTGGCTGAACGCATCCAAACGAAAGTCAATGAACTGCGCGCTAATGGCGTTCTGAATGATGGGGTAGTATATCTCGTCATGATGAACGGCGGCGTGTGGTTCGCTGTTCACGTGTTCGACTGCATGGAGAATGTCAACGCTCCTGTGTATTTCGTCAAAGGCCA
>JAKSNE010000227.1 GCA_024400135.1 Paludibacteraceae bacterium | reverse complement strand
ACGACTACTACGACGAGTTGCACGTGAGACTGGTGAGAATTAAGTTCCATAGCGAATTGGGAAATTAGTTTAGAGTGTAGAGTTGAGAGAAGCCGTCTAGTTTAAAAGTTGAAAGTTGAAAGAGAAATTCATTGACATAATCAGCCTTGGTTGTTCGAAGAACTTGGTGGATAGCGAACAACTGATGGGGGCACTGGAAGCCTTAGGTTGGGTGTGCCGTCACGACCCGTCGCAACTGCAAGGGGAGATAGCCATTGTCAACACCTGCGGATTCATTGGCGACGCCAAAGAGGAGAGTATCCAGACGATACTCCAACTCGTTGAGCGCAAAAAACAAGGCAAACTCAAGAAACTTTACGTCATGGGCTGCCTTAGCCAACGCTACCTCAATGAACTACCTGTCGAGATTCCGGAGGTAGATGGGTGGTTTGGGAAGTTCGATTTCATGGAACTTGCCAAACAGTTGAGAGTTGACGCCCCTTGGGCTAGTTTAGAGTTTAGAGAAGTTGCGCCTAACGGCGATAGTTTAAAGTTGAATCGCAAGTTGACCACGCCAAAGCACTACACCTATATAAAAATATCTGAGGGATGTAATCGGATGTGCTCGTATTGCGCTATTCCGCTTATCACCGGTCGGCATACGTCTCGTCCCGAGGCAGAGATACTCGAAGAGGTGCAAACCCTCGCCCAACAAGGGGTGAAGGAGTTTAACATCATCGCCCAAGACCTGTCGTCCTACGGGTTGGACTTAGCGGGACATCAACATCGCTTGCCCCACCTCATCGACCAGATGGCACAGATACCGGGAGTGCGTTGGATACGATTACACTACGCCTATCCTACTGACTTCCCTTACGAGATCTTGCCCGTCATGGCGAAGCACCCGAACGTGTGCAAGTACCTTGATATCGCTTTGCAACACTGTACGGATAACATGCTTTCGCTCATGAAACGACATATCACTGCCGCAGAGCAAGACGCTCTCATTGAGCGTATCCGTCGCGAGGTGCCGGGCATCTGTATCCGCACGACGATCATGGTGGGACACCCCGGGGAGACAGAGGAAGATTTCGCTACCCTTAAGCAATGGATAAGCAAGATGCGGTTTGAGCGAATGGGTACGTTTACCTACTCCGACGAGGAGGGCACGTACGCTAACCTCCACTACCAAGACGATATACCCGAAGCCGTCAAACTGGCTCGACAAGAGGAGTTGATGGCTATCCAACAACAGATCTCGGCAGAGATACTGAAGACGAAGATAGGACAAGTGATACCCGTTGTCATCGACCGCAAAGAGGGAGATTACTATATCGGACGCAGCGAGTGGGACAGTCCCGAAGTGGATTGCGAGATACTGATCACAGCACAGAAGCCGCTTCGTATAGGGCAGTTCTACAACGTCACCATCACCAAAACAGAAGAATTTGATTTATACGCAATATGTTAACCAAAGACTTAATCAACAACATCGCCCAGCAGACGCAGATGACCAAGAAACGCACCGAGGAACTCTTGGACGCTTCCGTTCACGTTATCCTCTCGTCTCTTATGGAAGACAAGACTGTACAACTGCAAAACTTAGGCGTTTTGGAAATCAAAGAGCGTCCCGAACGGGTGATTACCCTCCCGAAAACGGGTCAGAAAGTGACTTCTCCCAAGAAGCGCCAACTCAGTTTCCGCCCTACAGTATCCTTAAAACAAGACTTGAAGCAACTCAACAATCATGACTAAACTCACTTGGATAGAACTAAGAAAAGCGATTGCTAACCACGTCGGTTCCTCTGAAAAAGAAACCGCCGCTTTCCTTAATGCCCTCATCACACAAATACAAAACGGACTCAAAGAGGACCGACAAGTGCGCATTACCGGACTGGGAATCTTCCGCCTACAAGAAGTGTCACCTCGCAAAAGCGTCGATGTCACCACCGGCGAAGCCATCGTCATTCCGGGATATAACAAAATCATTTTCTTGCCCGAAGTAGG
>JAKSNE010000226.1 GCA_024400135.1 Paludibacteraceae bacterium | reverse complement strand
GGGGCTGACTATCTTGCTCCTACCGCCGAGACACAACTGCCCGATTTCTTAGCCTCTAAGTTCCCCACGGCTACGGAAGGGAAGATCTTTGTGCTGACTTATCAATATAGCGAACAGGAACCCGATACCATCTATCCTCCGCTACCTTATATCTGTACAGTCAAAGAGTTGCTGGAAGCCGAAGAGACAGTGGAACACCAACTGACGGGATACATCGGAACTGTGACTTCGAAGATTTCGGGACGTTTCTACCTGAAGGATACCCCTGCCGGCGAAGACTCTATCCTTGTCTATGGTATTACCGACGAAGAAGGTAATAAGGTCTTCTCGAAGATGGGAATGAAGACGGGCGACCAACTAACCCTCAAAGGACGCTACGCCAAGACCGAAACTGAACCGCAAATCAAAGACGCTGTTTTGGTTGACCATACTCCTGCCAATGCTCCTTATCGTGTAGCAGCAGAGACAACTCAAAAGAGTGCTATCTATCAACTCGTCAATGGCGTTTGGGCTGAATATACCAACGACCAAGTGACGGGTGTGGTCATCTTGCCGCAAGAGGTATATGAGGCTCTTGGCGCAACATCGGTCAAAGACCCGCAAGCCACGATTGACATTTTCTTGAGAAACCGCTATCCGTATGCGAAAGTCGATGACGATTACTTCGTTGTTTATGTCAACGCCTCGGGTGCAACGACGGGTGACGACTTCATCTATGACGGCACCACCTTCGTACTCAAGAGCGGTCTTACCACCGAAACGATGAACTTCCTCATCAAACAAGGCAAGGGCTGGATTGCCGACATCTCGACCTTCCTCAACGAACCTTTCATCGGTCACGGGCAAGGCGACTTTGTGCTGCAAAACGTATTGCTCACCGGCGGACTGAACTATGTCTGGAAATACGATGCTTCGTACGGAATGAAAGCTTCTGCTTACTATCAATCCACAAATAACCCCTCCGAGGCATGGCTCGTTTCTCCGTCTATCCGCCTGAAGAAAGCCAAGAAACCGGCTCTCGTCTTTGAGATGACGCAGAAGTATGCAGGTAATTTTGCCGAGGAGTGTAAAGTGTTTGTCTCTACCGATTATGCGGGTGATGTCACCACTTGCACTTGGACCCAACTGCCTTATCTGACCAACGAGGATGGCTCGCTTAACGTGCCCGATGGCAGCAGTTGGACCTTCCAATCCAGCGGCGAGATGCCTCTAACCGATTATGTGGATAAAACGATTTGGATTGGATTTAGATACACCAGTAACGAGTCCCACTCCGCTACATGGGAGATAAAGAACCTCTTAGTACACGAATTAGAAGCGGAACAATGATTCCGTCTGTATAAATTTTTATTAACCCTTTAAAACAAAAATCATTATGAAAAAGATTTTTACCGTATGCGCAGCTCTGATTGCTGCCATGACCCTCTCGGCTCAAGAGCCTATCGTTAAAACCTGCGCCGAAGCTGCTGCTATTGCTTTAGCTCTCCCCGAGAACAATGTACCGACCGAGGAAGTGTATTCCATCACCGGTTATGTAACCAACGTTGTTAGTGCCGTAAGTAAAGGACAACAAACCTTCTGGATGGACGACGAGAAAGGCGACAAGAAGACCTTTGAATCCTACTATTGCAACCTGCCTGCTGACGACCAAAACACCCTTAACATAGGTGATCAAGTTAAGATTGTTGGTAAGATTATGAAGTACAACACCACTCCCGAAATGAAGAATGGTGACATCACCATTATTGAGCGCGTAGTGGTTAAGCGTGACACCTTCACCGTTACCACTTGCGAGGCCTATGACGAGTGCACCTCTCTTGATGATGGCGACGCTTCTGTTGATGTTTTCATTGTTAAAGATGCTGTTGTTTCCGTTGATGACGCTAACGAGAACTATGGTTGGCAAAACATTACCTTCAAGTGTGAGGACGAGAAACTGCTTGTTGGTTACCACATTGACTTTGGAGGCAAAGATAACTTCTGCGCTGTAGGTGA
>JAKSNE010000225.1 GCA_024400135.1 Paludibacteraceae bacterium | reverse complement strand
TATCCTTATCGGGACCGATGCAGCGCCAGAGTTCGAGCATGAAGGCTTGGCAGAAACGCATGATCTCAGCATCCGATTTGCCAACGGGATCGAAGTCCGAACCACCTTTACCACCACCCATCGGGAGGGTTGTCAGTGCGTTCTTAAAGGTTTGCTCAAAGCCCAAGAACTTGAGCATGGAAGGAGTAACGGCTTTGTGGAAACGTAAACCACCTTTGTAGGGGCCAATGGCGGAGTTGAATTGTACGCGATAACCGAGGTTGGTTTGAACCTTACCGGCATCGTCAATCCAAGTAACGCGGAACGTGTAGATACGCTCGGGCTCTACCATACGCTCGATGATCTGAGCTTTTTCGAACTCAGGATGTTGGTTGTACACTTCCTCAATCGAATTGAGAACTTCTTCAACGGCTTGCAAATACTCTGCTTCGCCGGGGTGCTTTGCAGCTAAACGCTGCATAATTTCAGCAGTTTTCATGATTAAAAATAGAATTAAACTAACTTATTTGGTTAATTAAAAATTAGACTTTCGCTAACAGGGTGCAAAGTTACTACTTTTTTTTCAAATAAACAAAAAATATCGTTCCTTTTTTTGATGTTTGAAAACATATTTTTCCATCACAACCCTCAACAATGTTCTTTGAAATGGCTAATCCGAGTCCCGAACCGGCAGACTTGGTGGTGAAATTGGGTGTAAAGATCTTGTCCTGTATCTCTTCCGCTATTCCGGGACCGTTATCGGAGATACTGATTTCTATATTTTTTTCATTCTCGGTTAGGCGTACAATAATATCGCCGTTTTCGTTGTTCTCCAACGCCTGCAAGGCGTTCTTGATGATATTGACAAAGACTTGCGAGATCTGTTCGTTATCGGCAAGGGCATTGACTCCCTCGTCAGGACCGATATACCGAACGGGAATCGTCTCGTTATCGAACATCGCGATGACGTTGGCAAGTTTAGAAGCCACATCCACGACGGAGGTCTGCACTTCCGGCATCTTAGCAAACGTGGAGAAGGACTGCGCTATATGGCTGAGGTTATCAATCTGCTTGATGAGCATCGAGGTCGATCGCTCAAAATACTCGTCAAAGCGTTCCGTCCCTTTGGAGCGTTGCAGTTGTTGGATGGTTAACTTCATCGGAGTGAGGGGGTTATTGATCTCGTGCGCCACTTGTCGTGCCATCGTTCGCCAAGCGCCCTCTCGTTCGGAGCGAGCCAGACGACGAGTCGATAAGTCCAGTTCATCGACGAGTTCGTTATAGCGCTTAACCAGTTCGCCCAGTTCATCGTTATGGTTATATTGGATGTGGTTATCCTCCCTACCCAACTGATAATGGCGCATCTTATCGGCTATCTCGTCAAACGAAGAAGTCAGCGAACGGGCGATCCACAACGAAGCCAAGAGCGCTAAGATAAGCACGATCAGGTAGGCGGGTAAGATGCGAGCCAAATAGTTATCAACCTGCGCAATCATCTCATTCTGAGAGATAAAAGAGGGTACGGAGATATAGCCAATCTGCATATAACTGCCGTTATAGAAGGGCGTATAACCCACTAAGTATTTCACGTCGCCCACCTGCTCTTGGTCGGTGACGATACCCTCCGAAGAGAAGAACGGTTCGGGCGGTACGTGCCTACTCATGATCCCTTGGTCAAAGAGGATGGGCGTAGAAGTGCCGAGCAGCATACCATTCATGCCATAGACATTGATGTCCGTCTCGTACGAGATACTCAAGTCGCGTAGGTCAATATTCAGTCCTTGGCTGTTGAGTCCGGTCAGTTGCATGTCCCAGAAATATAGGTTCTGCAAAGCCGACTGCACGTATCTACATTTATTTTCGATGTCCGCGCGTTGGCGATAAGCACTATTGCGTTGGACATAGATGATGGTCATCGCAAAGATGTAAGCGAAACTGACAAAGAGGAGCGCCACCATCATATATTGGAACTTCGTACTGAGCGGCAAGTTCTTAAAACCATGAGCACGCACCAGTCCCCA
>JAKSNE010000224.1 GCA_024400135.1 Paludibacteraceae bacterium | reverse complement strand
AAACAACAAAGGCAGTCCGATGACTGCCTTTGTTGTGGTCCCTCAAGGGCTTGAACCTTGGACCCCCTGATTATGAGTCAGGTGCTACTAACCAACTGAGCTAAGAGACCATCACTCCGCAGAGTGTTATTTTTCAGAAGCTTTTTGCTCCAGATATTTCTTTTGCCATTCAATATCCTCGCGGTATTGTACGCGGAGGTTATCGTAGAACGAACGGCTGACGAGACGAATCTCTACACGACGGTTCGGAGCATATTGCGAACTACTGCGTCTGCCAACCACGATACCCTTGCTGATAGCGAACATACGCTCCGCATCGATACCATGCTCCATCTGCAACTCTTCCATCACGTTTTGGGCACGATTGGAACCCAAGCGTTTGTTATAATTAGCGGTACCCACGTTATCGCAATAACCGATAACAGCCACATATAAGTCGGGATTCTCTTGCAAGCGGTCAGCCACTTGTTGAACAACCACCAAAGCCTCATCCGACAAGTTGGAACGGTCGGTCGGGAAATATACATAGTAGTAATTCTCCTTCTCGGACTCGGGATTAGAGATATACGTAGCCGAACTATTGGTGTTGTAGATATTCGTGGTGGTATCACCTTTAGCCACCTGCATGACAACCGTATCGCGTTGCATAACCACGACGGTATCCTTAGCCACGTGAGCAATCTGAGCTTTGTTAACATAGTTGTTGACGTGCGACTTCTTTTGCGCTTGAATCTTCCAACGCAGCAAGAGTTCGGTATCAAACACACCATCGTTGTTATTGCTAAGCAGACGACCATCTACCGCATCCGACACATAGTACGTATATAAGGCACGCAGACCAATCGCAATGTCACGAGAGACGTTGAAGTCAAACGAAAGACCGGCTTCCAAAGCACCCACGGCTTTGTACTTATCCATCTTCTCGGGATCCTTGTTCGCCGTATGATATTTGCCATACTCCGATTCCCAAACCTTCACTTGTTCGCCAGCGTCATTCGTCATCTTCGTGAAACGACCCGTAGGATATTGAATCGTATTACGCCAGAACATCGCACCACCGCCACCGAAGACGTTGAGGCTAAAGAGCTTCGTCGAAGCTTTCGGGAAGAAGAGATTGAAGATATCCAAACTCAGGTATGCCACTGCTTGGTGTTGAAAACCCGTCAAGAGTTTGTCCGCATTATCCGCAGCCTTCGTGTCACCGGTAACACCCACTTGACGGAAGGTATAATCCAAACCGAGACCCCAAGTAGGATTGAACTTATAGTCAACACCCAAACCAACGGAAGGAGCATACACACCATGTTTCTTCTCCGAAGCGAAGTCTCCATCAAACACGTTGAAACCGCCATGGAGGAAGAGCGACCAGTTAGCGTCTTCGTCAGCCATCACGTGTTTAGCATTCTCGGCAACGTTCCAAGGGTGAATACCCGTAGTGTCTTGGCCATTGTTAGCAACCGTTTCTTGAGCCACGATGAGCGTCGAAGAACCTAATAAAATTAAGGATAGTAGAACAAACTTTTTCATATTTGTTGAATAAAAATATATGTCATTCACAATTTCAGCGTGCAAAGGTACAACTTTTTTTTTAATTATACAACTTTTTTTGAAAAAAAAATACTTTTTTCTAAAATCTTCACTTAATATTTGCATATATGCGGTATTTTTTGTATCTTTGCAACGATTTTTTATGGGAGTAGAGGAGCAGAGTGATTAGTGATTATTGCTTAGTGATTAATAAATAAGAATATAATTATGGATATTTTAAATCAAATGCTCGCGCGGGCGAAGAGTAATCCGCAGCGCATCGTATTACCCGAGGGTGACGAACCTCGTACCCTCGAAGCAGCTAATACCATTCTAAAAGAAGGTATTGCTAAACTCATTCTAATCGGTAACCCCGCCACCATCCTCTCGATGGCAAAGGAAAAAGGGTATGAATTTATTTCACAAGCCACCATCGTTGATCCCGAGTCGGATCCTCGTATGCCGGTTTATGCTAACCTGCTTTACGAACTGCGCAAAGCCAAAGG
>JAKSNE010000223.1 GCA_024400135.1 Paludibacteraceae bacterium | reverse complement strand
TGCAATGCCTGATTGGTAAACAAACCAAAACGGTCATTCATAAACCTTATTCCTGCCCCGTGCCTCGTCTTGCCAATAACAAAAGGTGAAGTAACCGAAAAATACGTGGTCATCGGCGCATTCTTAATGCCGATATATTGCATTCGGTGCAATCCCGCCACTTTCATTAAGTCACCTTCTCCTGCTGCCGCTGGGTTATAGGCAGTAGGAAGAACCATATATTGCCCTAACATGGGGTCGAACTGCGCTCGCATAACCACATGGCATAGCAGAACCAACGTTATTAGAACAACATATCGCTTCACAATCAATACTCTTCTTCGTCAAAGAAAAAGTCTTCCTTGGTCGGATAATCCGGCCAAATGTCTTCAATACTCTCGTATATCTCTTCGTCATCTTCGATCTCTTGCAAGTTCTCAATGACCTCCATTGGAGCGCCGATACGATTAGCGTAGTCCAATAATTCGTCTTTGGTTGCAGGCCAAGGCGCGTCTTCAATTTTAGAAGCCAATTCCAATGTCCAATACATAATAAATCCAAATTAGCGTGCAAAAGTACAAAAAAAAATCTAATTATGCAAGTATTTTTCTATTTTTTTGCAAAATTTCCTGTTTTTTTGTTACTTTTGTGTCGGTTTCCATGTTGTAACAGGAGCAGAAGTGCGTTTTGCGAGCCATCGCGAGAGTACAAAAAAGTAATCACTGAGTCGATTGACAAAAATACAATCCTGCTCGTTTGTCTGACCCAAATCCAATGCGCACATCAACCGCTCTAAGTCTCGGGTTGCGGTACGCGCAATGTGGCAACGGGTGACACACTCATTACCTGCCGGAAGAATAAACTCCCGTTGTACCGGTAACTCGTCCTGCATCTCGTCCATCCATTGTTCTAAGTTGCTGATTTGCAGTGTGTCAATGGGAATATCTGCGGCGGCTAACCGACCTCCGATATCGAAGAGTCGGTGCTGGATAAAGACGAGTTGATCGTCAATGTTTTTCGTCTCTTGCGGAAGGGCTACGCGCAACCAACCTACAAGGCTATTGAGGCTGTCTGCTGCCCCATACGTGGCAATTCTGGGATCGGTCTTGCTCACGCGCTCACCCGAGGCGAGCGAGGTGGTACCGTGGTCTCCTGTTTTAGTGTAGATCTTCATAATCGTATGCGATAATGGCGTTTAAGTAAATGTGAGTCAAAAAAGAGTATGCCGAAATGGTAACAATCGATGGAAGACGTGACTTGTGGTAACGCACAAATCTGCTTCCATGCTTGGGTCATTTCGGGGGAGTGATAGATATCGTCTATAACAACAATCGAATGCTCGTGAAGGTGCTCCAAAAAATGGTGAAAATACCGAACAGTTGGCTCTTGACGATGATTGGCATCCATAAAGATAAAGTCAATCGGCTCTTGTGTCTTTTCCTCGCGCGCGTTATTAAATAGTGTGTGGTCTATATTGCCAAGAATAGGAGTGATGTTCTTTAGTTGTAACCGCTCCCAATTGCGTTGCGCTATGCGTAACGTCTCCGGATTGCCTTCGTATGTGGTGACCTTATTCTTAGAATGCGGTGCGGCTAAGTAAGCGGTTGTCAGTCCTAAACTCGTTCCTAACTCCACGATATTCAAATCCCGTTGTAACTCGTGTCTCAGATGTACAATCAATTTGAAAAACAGTTGCCCCACCTCCGGACGCTCTAAGTGGTGTTGCGCAATCTTATAAATGGGTAAAGAGCTCTGCGTGCCCGTCCCATAATCGGTGATAGGCAACCTGTCGGTCGTTCGTAGCAGCTGATCGCGCAGGTTCTCTATCTCGCTCCAACCGTAGTAACGATACTGCCGAGGAAAGAGAAAACGCACGATATAAAACAAGGACGGCGAGTGAATTCCTTCCCCTCCTGTGTTCCATGATGATAGGCGGTGCCAACCCCATGTTAGGGCTCGATAAACGAAAAATTTGCTCATTCAGGGCGCAAAATTACACTTTTTTCTGCATATTTGCAAATTTATTTGCACAATTCAAGAATTTTTTGTATCTTTGCCGCATGATTTTGAATTATAT
>JAKSNE010000222.1 GCA_024400135.1 Paludibacteraceae bacterium | reverse complement strand
TTTTTTTTTGAATTATGCAAATAAATTTGCGTATATGAGAAAAAAGCAGTAACTTTGCAATCTAAAACATTTTAAACAATGAATCACCTTCTTTATTTATTAGTACCGGTCTTATTCCTACTTGTAGGATGCAATCGCCCTATTATTACAGAGCAAGTCATTAACCGTTGCCTTGATTCGCTTATCGTCACGCACCCTGATAGCGACCCTGCCCTCATCGAAAGAGGAGTGAGACAAGTCGCTTGCCAATGGACACGGGAAGATGGCACCAAGGATGACTTTGAGAACCTCGTACTCTCACATCTAACAGCCACGAGCGAGGAGCGTACCGCTTTGTTCAATAGCCTCAGTCGGATCTTTGAGCATATCAATCAGTATAATGACCTCATGTACGTGAGTCTCCAGTTTCCTGTGACCCTTACCGATCGTGGTGAACCCACCGAGGCAGACCTGCTCATTAACGATTATTTTCCGGGGGCACACGTTTCCGAGGATTTCTATGCCAATAAGTTGGCGTTTATCATTATGCTCAATTTCCCTGCTTATACGTTAAGTGAGAAAGACGATTTGGGTGCTCATTGGACCCGTGAACAGTGGGCTATGGCACGTTTGGGAGATGTCTTTGCTCATCGTGTGCCTACTTCTCTCACCCAACAGATGCAAGCGCTCAACGCCCAAACGGAGCGGTATATAGCTTCTTATAATATTCACACGTCATCCCTTGTCAATAAGGAGGGGCAGCATTTGTGGACGGAACCCAAATCGCTTCTTGCTCACTGGTATTTGCGCGATGAACTCAAGACTTGTTATGCCTTAGGCGAACAAGCCAAACAGGAACTCATCTATGAAGTCTTCCAACATATCGTTCGTCAAACGATTCCTGCTTGCGTCATTGACCAACCCGAAACTACTTGGTGTCCCACTACGAACCTTGTCAATGGCAAACCTGCTGATAGGGAACAAGACAATCGTTATGCAACCATGCTCTCCCTTTTCCATTATGCTCAACAGGAGGACGCGTATTATCCCGCTCAGCCGACGCTTATTCAACGCACTTTTGAGAATAGTCTTGAAATAAGTGAGGAGGAAGTGGTGTCGCTCTTTGAGCAAACCCTTTCTTCTCAGGAACTCAAGGATGTGATTGCCCTTGTCCGCCAACGCTTAGGACGAGATCTGCGTCCGTACGACTTGTGGTATAATGGTTTCCGTTCTCAAGACCCTGCTTCGGGGGCAAACTTGAATGCTGTCACCAGCCAGCGCTATCCTTCCGCACAAGCTTATAAGGACGATATGCCTCGTATGTTCCGTGCCTTTGGGTTTACATCGGATAGAGCACAGTTCTTAGCCGACCATATTGTGGTTGAACCCGCTAGAGGTTCCGGACACGAATGGCCTTCTTTGGGACGCGAGGAACCTTCGCGACTGCGTACGAGAGTGGGAGAAAACGGAATGGATTATTTGGGATATAACATTGCCGTACATGAGATGGGACATTCGGTCGAGAATATCACCTCGCTTTTTATTGATCAGTATTTCTTACAAGGTGTGCCTAATGGTGCTTTCACCGAGACATCCGCCTTCCTTTTCCAGCAACGCGACCTTCAACTATTAGGTCAAGGTAAGGTGGAGGAGTTACCTGTTGTTGATATCTTTTGGTCAATGGCGGAGATTATGGCGGTCAGCCTCGTTGATATCCGGTCATGGCATTGGATGTATGACCATCCATTGGCTACGCCGGCTGAATTGAGGGAAGCCGTCTTGGGTTTTGCTCGTGAGGTGTGGAATACGTATTTTGCTGAAAGTTTCGGTGAACGGGATAGTGAGATACTTGCAGTCTATAGTCACATGATTGCTTATCCGCTTTATCTGCCTAATTATGCTATCGGTCATTTGGTGCAGTTCCAATTAGAGGAACACCTCAGTCGGTTTGCTACACCTGAGACTTTGGCTAAGGAATATACCCGTATTTATCAGCAGGGACGTCTCACACCCCAAACATGGATGCAAGGTGCTACAGGTCAGCCTCTTTCTGTTCAGCCCATCCTTCGCGCTGTCCGCGAAATTTT
>JAKSNE010000221.1 GCA_024400135.1 Paludibacteraceae bacterium | reverse complement strand
TATTCAAAAGCAAAGTTCAAACCATACGTGATAGCCGGTACGGGACTATAGATCCAGTCTTGGTCGGCTTCGGAAATAACGCCATCGCCATTGAGGTCTTTCCAACGCATACGACCTACGCCGGCACCATCTTGTTTGGCATGGTTGTCAATATCTTCTTGGCACGTGAAGATACCATCTGCCACGTAACCCACTTGCGCTCCCATTGGATGCCCGACGACCGATTTGACGCCGTTACCGCCGTATGTTCCGTTAGCTGCTAATGTCTCCGGTAACTTAGTGATTTTGTTGTCGTAATGGCTTAGGTTACCCGAGATGTCCCATTTGAAACCACTTTTTTCTCCGCGATAACCTAACAATAACTCTTCGCCCATGTTCTCCATCTCACCGGCATTGATCCATTGATAAGCACCTTCACCCATGGCAGAAATACCCGCCATATAAACGAGGATGTCTTTCGTCTTTTTGTAGAACCAGTCAAAACTTCCATAGAATTGATTGTTGAACATTGCAAAGTCAAGACCCGCATCGGTTTGAGACGTTGTCTCCCAGCGCAAGTCTTCGTTACCAATTTGACTACGCATAAAACCCGAAGGTAAGATGATTCCGCCATTGGTGCCGGCAATATCATAACCGGTACCATAACTTTGTCCACCATTTTCTGATACACCATAATTGGCTTGATAAATGGTGTAACGCGCAATATTGGAAATCTCTTGGTTACCCGTCTGTCCCCAAGAAGCACGAATTTTCAAATTGTCTAACACGTTCCGAGTAGGAGACATCCATTTTTCCTCGCTCATGCGCCAACCCAAACTGAATGCAGGGAAGGTGGCAAACTTATTGTTCTTACCAAATCGACTGGATCCGTCGCGACGAACGGTTACGCTAAATAAATATCTATCCGCGTACGAATAGTTGAATTTACCAAAGTAGGACAATAAACTATACCCCTCTCCGGAACCGTATGCTTGTGCCGTACCCGTACCCGCACTTGGCCACATGTAATCGGGTGATAGAATCGTATAATCCTCTTTATATCCGGAAAACCAAACATCATTCTCGCGGTTTAACTCTATACCAATCATTGCGTCTCCCCGATGCTTGCCTACAGAGAAATTATAGGTCGCAATCGCGTTCCACATCCATTTCATCCAATGTTCTTGCTTAGCTTCTACGGCATTGGTTGTGGTGGCTACCGTACCTTCGGTGATGGGGTAGGTAAAGATGCGTTGTTGTTTTTGAGCATAATCAATACCCGCCGTCGTGCGCACGTGTAATCCTTTATATAATTCGATATCTAAGAATGCGTCACCAAATAAACGCCAGTAGATATAGCGATTATCTTTGTTTCTATCCAACCGTGCCAGAGGGTTCTCGCGGTCTGCATAACCTCCTACAGGACCGGCGAATTGACCATTGGTGGTGTAAATGGGGAGCGTGGTGTTAAATTGCAACGCATTTTCAAGAATACCGGCAGGAGAAAGAACCTCCGAAGTGCGGTTGAATGTTAAATTTTCACCGATGGTTACGCGTCCTTTGAATAGTTTATAATCACTATTAACACGACCACTGAAACGATCAAAATCGGTTTCTTTAATGACACCCATATTCTTGTAATAACCTAACGAGAAGAAACTATGTCCTTTCTCTGTTCCATGACTAACGGCTAAATTATACTGTTGCGTCACGCCCGTGCGAGTGATAGCATTAAACCAATCCGTATCCGCAGCAGGAGTGGTGCCCGCGGCATCAAGATATTTGTCTAAATACATGGAGTTTAATGTAGGAATACCTTGAGCATTGTAACCCCAATTGTAGTGATAACCTAAACTGTTGCTATTCGGGTTTTGTCCGTCATTCACATAAGCTTGCCACATCACTTGACCAAACTGCTCGGTATTGAGTACCGACATGCGATTCGTGTATTGATTGACAGCCACACTGGCGTCAAAATCTACATTTACTTTACCGTCCTTACCACGCTTCGTAGTGATGATAATAACACCATTGGCAGCACGGCTACCATAAATAGACGCCGATGATGCGTCTTTTAACACTTGTATGTTTTCGAT
>JAKSNE010000220.1 GCA_024400135.1 Paludibacteraceae bacterium | reverse complement strand
GCATTGGGTTTGGTAGCCTTGCTAACCATGTTGACACCCTCTACGATAGCGCGTTGTTTATCTACGATAACTTCCAGTACACGACCGGTTTTACCTTTCGATGCACCTGCATTCACGTAAACGATATCACCCTTTTTAATATGTAACTTTGCCATATTGAACTAAATTTAGATGATTAAAGTACTTCAGGTGCTAAAGAAATAATCTTCATGTTCGTTTGACGAAGCTCACGAGCAACGGGACCGAAAATACGGCTACCACGCAACTCACCTGCATTATCAACGAGAACGCAAGCGTTATCGTCGAAGCGGATGTAACTTCCGTCTGCGCGACGCACTTCTTTCTTTACGCGAACAATGATAGCGCGACTTACTGCACCATCCTTGATTTCACTACTTGGGATCACTCCCTTAACGGCTACTACGATGGTGTCTCCCAGGGAGGCGTAACGACGTTTCGTTCCGCCAAGTACACGGATGCATAAAGCCTCTTTGGCTCCGCTGTTATCCGCTACTACTAATCTTGATTCTTGTTGTATCATAATTACTTAGCCCTTTCAATAATTTGAGTTAGACGCCAACGAACAGTCTTGCTCAACGGACGAGTCTCCATGATGCGAACGGTATCACCGATGCCGCACTCATTCTTCTCGTCATGAACATGGAACTTGCGAGTTTTATTGACAAACTTGCCATAAATAGGGTGTTTCTCTTTCCACTTAACGGCAACAACGATAGTCTTGTCCATCTTATTGCTGAGAACAACGCCCTGACGCTCTTTTCTTAAATTTCTTGTTTCCATTTGTCTGTCGTTTTTACTTGGTTAATTCTCTTTGACGTAATTCCGTTGCCAAACGAGCGATTGTCTTGCGAGCAACCTTAATGAGCAGCGGATTGTCAAGCGGGGAAATGCTGTGATTGAGCTTCATACGAACAAGGTTCTCCTTCTCCGTAGCTAAACGCTCTTGAATCTCAGCAGTTGTTAATTCTTTAATTTCAGCTGTTTTCATAATCCTTATACATTTTGGGTTGCGTCGTAATCACGTTTTACGACAAATTTAGTGGTAATCGGAAGCTTTTGTGCTGCCAAACGCAGTGCCTCTTTGGCTACCTCGAATGGAACACCATCCACTTCGAAAATAATACGACCGGGAGCCAATGGAACGACGAATCCTTCCGGAGCACCTTTACCTTTACCCATACGGACATCCAAGGGTTTCTTGGTGATCGGTTTATCCGGGAAAACGCGGATCCATACTTGACCCTGACGTTGCATATAACGAGTTACGGCCACACGGGCTGCTTCGATTTGACGACCTGTCAACCAGATGGTACCAAGACTCTTGATACCGAATGAGCCAAATGCAAGCTCATTGCCACGCTGCGCATTGCCCTTAATACGGCCTTTTTGCGAGCGGCGGAATTTAGTTTTCTTTGGTTGTAACATAACTGTAATAATCTACAAATCGGTTAAACTTATTGTTTCTTATTTCTACGGAAGCCCTTACGGTCATCACGACGGTCACCACGACGACCTTCGCCGCCACGTTGATTACCTTCCTGTTTAACCGAGAAGTTAGGAGCTAAGTCCTTCTTTCCATAGACCTCACCACGGCAAATCCATACCTTCACACCGAGGATACCCACTTTCGTGAGAGCGCCTTCATGACAATAGTCAATATCAGCACGTAATGTGTGAAGAGGAGTACGACCTTCCTTGAACATCTCGCTACGAGCAATCTCGGCTCCGTTGAGACGACCGCTTACTTGCACCTTGATACCCTCAGCTCCCATACGCATCGTGGAAGCGATAGCCATCTTAATAGCACGACGATAAGCAATCTTACCCTCTAACTGACGAGCAATCTTCTTTGCTACGATAGTGGCATCCAGTTCAGGACGCTTTACCTCGAAGATGTTGATTTGAACATCTTGCTTGGTGATCTTCTTCAGTTCCTCTTTCAATTTGTCAACCTCTTGTCCGCCCTTACCGATAATATAACCGGGGCGAGCAGTGCAGACAGTTACAGTCACAAGTTTCAGAGTTCTTTCAATAACAATACGAGAAATACTAGCCTCTG
>JAKSNE010000022.1 GCA_024400135.1 Paludibacteraceae bacterium | reverse complement strand
TCCGCTGCAAAGGTACGACTTTTTTTCGATATATGCAAGAAACTTGGAAACTTTTACTACTTTTTCAGTTTCCTATTTTCTTTTTGCTATCTCTACTTTACAAAAATCGTGCCATTGCCTTTTCTCTACTCCTCTACTCCTACATCCCCCTTTCGGGGGCTTGGGGGCACCCTACTCCTCTACTCCTCTACTCCTCTACTCCCCTCCACTTTCTGTCTCGGGTCGTTTTGGGGTTATTGTTGGGAAATTCTTGGGTTATTGTTGGGTTATAGTACCCGTATAGGTAATGAGGGGTTTGCTTAGGGTATGCTTAGGATTTGCACGGGTTTTGCTTATGTTCTATGTATGCTCTATGTATGTTCTATGTATGTCTATGTTTAGAAGGCTAAAATGGTGGGTAAAAAGCCCCTACCCGACCTCCCCCTAAAAGGGGAGGAGAAAGGCAGAGAGGCAGAGAGGCGGAGAGGCAGAGGGGAACGGCGAAAAACTTTCGCCGAGAAGGGACAGGATACACAGAAACCGAGATTGGAAAATCTCGGGAAAAGAAACACTGTTACAGCCACGGTTGCGAGCCGCGGAACAAAGACACAAAGCATATCTATTTCCGCACCAACACGATAAATGGCGACATTGTGGCTGTCAAACAACGCCGATTCCCCTTGGACAATTATGCCAAACAGGCCTCTAACGCACAAAAGTAGCACAACGCGGCTTTCGTCGGTTTATTCAAAAAAGTGGATACGCTTCTAACGCTGCCTATTCGCTCAATTTACGAAGATCTTTACGATCAGCATATTCGTGCATGTCGTCAGCATCGCGCGATGAGTTGGGACAATAAAGCGGTTATTGCTTTTCTCAATGCCGCAGAGGTCATTCCCGAAGGCATTTCCAAAACGCCCGAGGCGATCATCACCGAACTGTGCTCTTTGCGCAAGCCCCTAACCACCCTCCGCAACTTCGTTTTCCACTGCCTAAGATAATGGGGGAGGGGATAGACTCTCTCGTGATTACTTCGGGTCGGTGGAGTAGAAATAATCGGAGATGGTGGTGACACCATTATTGGTATCAACCGTTTGGCGAATCTTACCCGTGACAGGATCGTATTTCTTTTCCGATAACTTACGCGAAACCCAAGCACCATCTATCCAGTTGAACTCCTCCGTATAAACCTGCTGCCCCTTACTATCATACTGATAGACATACTTATCCGAGTTATACCAACCCGATTTGTCATAAGGATAAACAGACTCATCGTAGCGCTCTACAATGTAAAGCGTGTCCTTACCATTCTCCAAATAGTGCGTATAACGGAACATACCCGTCCAGCACCAACGCGCATAATCCCATTTATAACTGATACTCTGCGTTTCAGTTGAAGTGCTTTTAACCGTCTCCGACTTACTCAAGCCCTCCCAATCAATAGGATATTGGGTATTCGTATTCCATTTATAAGAAGCCGACATCACCTGCTGGCAATTGATATAACCATATTCGCTCTTACTCGAACCGGAACGGACACCCTTATTCCACTCATAACGAGCATCTAAGGTCTTCTTATCTCCGCAGTTAGGCTCATATTCGTACACACGCTCCCAGTCGTGAGACCAATCGCCGGCATCCCAAATCCAGTGCGTAGATAAAGTCTGCCGATTATCGTCATTGTACTCATACGTAAATCGTGCTGAACCCGTCTTTAATCCGGGAATCGAATCGTAATACGCTTCCTCAATCTTATTTCCCCGTTCATCGTAGTTGAGTACTGTCCACGTTTTCTTATTCAGCACCCACTGCGCGCCATTCCACGTCTCCTCGTAAGTGGCGACATTAGTGCCACCGCTGTATTCGTTGCGGATACGCGTATAATCGACCCAATCGGGATCGTTAAATCGCTGTGTCAGCGACTCGGTCAGTTTGCCACTTGCGTAGGTGTAAATCGTTCGATAACCCACCCAAACGCCATTCTCTAATTTCAACGAAGAAGTCTGTGTTAAAGTCGAGCCGGAATAGGTGTTCTCGTTTTTCTCGCTCTCAATCCATTCGCGATTCGTATCGTCCCACGTGTAATTTGTGACGGAAATGGCTTTTCCACCCGAATAAGTAGTACAAACGCGAGACTTGCCCACATAATGGTCTTTGCTCCAAGAATAAGTTTCTTCTAACGTCTTGTTGGCAGTAGTGCCATCATATTCAGTAATCGTCTTACTGGATTCAACCCAAATCTGATTCGTCTTATTCCACGAGAACGTCTCCTTCATCGTTACACGGTTATTGGCATTAAACTCTTGCACGGTCTTGGAGCCGTTGGTACACTGTCCCCCACTCCATTTGGAATAGTTCTCGGTATTGATTTGGTTCCCCTTGGCATCAAACTCCCAAAGTTGGCGTTTAGACACCTGCCAATCGCCATTTGCCCAACTATAGGTTTCATCTAATGTCTTGAGTTTTTTGGGGCTATAGATATATTCTTGCACGGTGCGCGAAGAGCCAACCCATTGTCCTGTAGCAGCATTGTAAGACGAGTAATAA
Source organism: Paludibacteraceae bacterium (assembly GCA_024400135.1). Classification (GTDB taxonomy): domain Bacteria; phylum Bacteroidota; class Bacteroidia; order Bacteroidales; family Paludibacteraceae; genus Colicola. The sequence goes on along the minus strand of JAKSNE010000022.1, from coordinate 10,095 downwards.
TCCGTTCCAACAGCTGTTCCTTGGCTATCAAAATGGTACTCATACAGCGTCGAATAAGTCATCTTTCCGCTCACCAAATTAGACGAGCGAACCATCGTTTGTTTGCCATTAGTATAACCATATTCGGTCACTGTAGAGGGGTTCCATTTGAGTTGAGACGCATTCCACGAATATTGAATCTGCGCCGTCTGCTGGCTGGACGCGTTCCACACTTTCTCTGTACGGCTTGCGCTATTCGCCGTCCAATCGTTCGTAGCGGCATCCCACTTGAGCGTGAGCGTCAACACCTCACGATTGGATTCATCATACGCCTTATAACTATTCGATGTTCCCTTTTTTACGCCATTGGTCCATTGGTAAATAACCGTATTTACGTCCCTATCTTTAGCGTCATAAAAGTGTTGCTCCAACTTGACGTAATTACCATTCCCGTCCTTGGTGACGATACTATCAAGCAGCGGCGTTGCCGCCATACCGGGTGTAGGGGAGTAGAGCGCCCCAAGGGTTAGTGAGAGTGAGAGAAATATGTGCAGCAGTTTTTTCATAATTACAAAGCTTGTAGTCCTAAACGAGTGACACGGTGGGGTGTGGTGAAAGCGTAATACACGCGCAAGCCCGCGTCTAAATAATGAATATCAGCCTTATAGGAGCCGGTATAATAGGTCATTGTCATCTTACCATCCGACCACTGCCCTACCCCATCGTTCTTGGGCGAAGTCATCGGAAAGAGGTCGTATCGCACAAACGCCTGTACGCCTAAACGGTGACTCTCCACCAACTCCCATTCATAACCTATCTGCGCTGCCAAATTGAGATGAAAAGAGCACCTCATTGATGACCCCGACTCCATCGGGATAACGGGATTGTCAACCGTCAGTCCGGCTATTGGGATATACGTCTTTACGGTCGGCGTAGCGAGCAATGCCTCCTGCTTCTGCCAGAGTTCGCAAGCGCCCACTACACCCGCATTAAAGACCACTCCGCCTATCGTCATAGCAAACATCACGGGCACTTCTACTTGTATCTTCGCATAGTTTTCGCCACCCGCCAGATTGAATGTATCCACGACCTCGTACCCGTTATTCGTCACCGTCGAACGAGCCATCGGGCTATCGCCCATCGTAAAAGAGGTGGAGGCATACGTGACACCCAATCCCACTAACGGTCCTAACGAGAAGCGCGAGGCTAAGATCGTATTCGGGTCACGCACATCAATCTTGCGCGGAACGAACTGACCTCGATATGCCACATCTAACCCTACCCCATAGCCGGCATTCGCCACCAACGGAGCTGCCAACGTATGATGCGCTACCCCTCCACGAACACCTACCTCTAAGATATCCACGCCCTTATGAGGGGAGATGATCGAAGAAGTGTTCTTAATCTGCGCACTCACCGAGAGGGAGAGGAGCAGGGAGAGTAATATGTAGATCGACCGTTTCACTGATTATTATTTATTGGGACACCATATATGGTGTAGAGTTGGTTATCACGTTTGATGTAAATGAGACCGTCTTTTTCGTATTTTCGTGAATTGTGCGACGTTCCGTCTATTGTGATTTCTTCTAAGTCTGAACGCACAAGCGGGAAGCCGCGCAAGATGGTGGTACACATATATTCCGACAACGCTTTCGCAGCATTCACATTCACCTCCGCATAGTAGTCTTGCCAACTCTCTCCATCTTTCAGCACCAACGAAAATCCGCGCATCACCATTTGGTCACACGTAGAATCCGACACACTATGCGCACCTATCGGGTCGATAGGTTCAACAATCTTATACCACTTCACACTATCGTCCGACGCCTCTGTCGTGAGCCAACCTTGCGATACCAGTTCTTGGCGGTTGACCACTAACAACCAATCGTAAATGCGATCAACCGGAGCCTGCAGTTCGCGGCACTTAGGCTCAAAGATAGCCGTCAACTCAATATCCTGATCTCCGTCAATATCCACGAAACGTACACTATCCGTCTCACCATCAGACCACTGGACAAAGCGATAGCCCGGCATAGGCTCAGCCTTTATCTGGACGCGTTCGCCACAATCGAACGTATCCACCGCCATCGGCTCTGCCGCCCATGTTAGAGTGGTGAGGAGAGAGAGGAGTAATATGTATATTGACCGTTTCACTGAAAGACCGCTGCGCTGAAGGATTAATAATTAGTGCTTAATGATTAGTGATTAGTGGTTAGTCTTTTTGAGATACGATGATAACGCGGCCCATGGTGGAGTCGTTAGAGAAGAGCTTGAGGGTGAGTTGTTTCTTCTTAAAGACTGCCTGTAACTTCACATCTTCCTGTGGGAAGACGGTAATCATAGCCTCGGTAGAATAGAGATTCTCCGTTCCCGTGTAATACCAGCCAACAAACTCATAGCAGTCGTCGGTGACTTTAGCCGTAACCTTAACCGATTCGCCCCATTCAACCGTAGGAGCATACGTAGTACCTTGTGCAAACTCGTTACCAAGAGAATCGACAACGACACCGCCGATGGAGGTTGTGAACTCAGGCTTTAAGGCATCGTGAGCGAACGTAGCCGTCAACAGAGTGTCCTTCGACAGATCGACTTGACGCACCGCATCCTTTACACCATCACTCCACGAGACGAAGTGGTAGCCCGGATTAGCTTCCGCCTTAATAGTTACTAACTCTCCGCAATCGAAGGTAGCGGTAGTGTCTTGAGATTGAGACTCTTGTGCGTTAAGCACCAAACTGGTTGCGCAAAGCGCGATTAAAAAGAACTTTTTCATTGTGGTTTGAAAATAATTACTTTTCCCATCGAAGCGTCGTCCACGTGCAAGTAGATGGTGTGCTTACAAACGGGTTGTACCAAGCGAACCGAACAACCGAGGTAACGATTGCCCGTCACTTGGGACGATTGGTTAATATTAATGTAAATTGATTGTTTCGAATCTTTGGCAGAGGCAGTCCAGTAATAACCAACTTCGCCCTCTTGTACGATATCCGTACCATCGCGGTAGCCTTGATAGGGCAAGAAAACCGCTCCCCTACTCTGTGCATTAACCCAGTTAGCAACCACTTGCGCTATCGTGAGCGAACACGTATCGGGTAAGAGCACAAAGCCTTTGTTCCCGTCTATCGTAGCTTCGCCTGCGAGGTTAGCCGCATTGGGACGAGTCTTGAGGATATACATCCACTCGTCCGCCGTCAGTGTGCGCCAAGCTTCTTCGCCGGGCTGTACCGATTGGAGCGTACCCCAATCCAAAAAATCGCCGGCATACGCATCATTTGCGCGCACGAAAGCAATGCCATAAAAGTCTGTTACACGATAACGTGACTTACCACTCCATCCAAAAAGATGAAAGTCCTCGGTCGCCGGCAAGACCGCATCAACAGAGAGGTTAGAAGGTGCAAAACGAACCTGTTCGCCATTACTATTAATGGTAAACGCATCACCTGCGGCATAGAGATTTATGCACGCGAAAAGCAATACTATATATACAAACAGTCGTTTCACCAGATGGTTAATTGCACAAAAAGCAGGCAAAGGTACGACTTTTTTTTGATATATGCAAATAAATTTTGCTAATTGTTGTTATTTATAACAAAATCAGCACGAGAAAGGCGTTCTTTCTCAGACATTTGTGCCGCCATACGGTCGCGAACCTGTTTTTCCGTACAAAGGTCACGCGCCATTGTTCGCTCTATACGCACCTGCTCCGATGCCGTGACCGCGATGACGCGGTCGCAGAGTTTGTCAAGACCCGACTCGAAGAGAAGAGCGGATTCGATGATTAAGTTTAGAGTGGAGAGTTTAGAGTTTAGAGTAGCCGTCTCGTTTGAAAGTTTAGAGTTTATCAGAGTTTCAATGTCACGACGGACGGCAGGGTGGACGAGGGCATTGAGTTGGTGAAGGAGTTCGGGATTAGCGAATACGCGAGAAGCCACTATATCCGTTCGATAGACATCGCCCTCATAGACATCCGCCCCCAACAAAGCCACAATGCTTGCCCTTAATTCAGGATCCTCCACAATAAGGCGTTTTGCCTCTTTGTCGGTGTCATAAACACAATATCCTGCCGCAGCCATTTGGGTCGTGATATAGGATTTGCCACTGCCGATACCGCCGGTGATTCCGATTATCTCCATTTTATTCGTGGTGGTAGGGTTCATGGTGTAAGATGGTCATGGCTCGGTAGAGCTGTTCCACAAAAAGAAGTCTAATCATCTGGTGCGAGAAGGTCATCAGCGAGATAGACAGTTGTGCATCTGCCCGCTGATAGACCGCTTGCGAGAACCCGTAAGGTCCGCCAATAACGAAGGTCACATCGCGTCCGCTCGCCATCAAACGCTGGGTATAGGCTGCAAAATCGACACTGCGATACTGTTTGCCATGTTCGTCCAAAAGCACCATATACGTTGAGGGCGTGATTGATTTTAATATCCCCTCTCCCTCCTGCTGTTTGACCTGTTCTTGGGTCAGCGATTTGGCGTTCTTGAGGTCGGGCACTACCTGTATCTGAAAAGGCACATAGTGCGTCAGGCGCTTGGTATAATCGCCTATAAGGCTGTCCAAATGGGCATCCGTCGTCTTACCTACTACGAGAAGGGTGAGTTTCATTTCTTGAGTTCAAAGGGGAACGAACCAATCAAGTTCCCGTCCACAAAGAAATCCGCATTGTAATATCCGGGGATGGGTCGATTGTCGAAACGATAATAAAGCGTGCTATTGAATGCTTGACGCTCATATTCAAACTCTTGCACGACCGAGTAGCCAATCTGCTGGTTCTCAAAGTCAAAGACCATCGTGGTATCGGGTTGTAACAAGTCGCCATTCGGGTCCACGAGACGCAAGTAAAGTTGTTTCATTCCGACCTCGCACGTCACGTTCTTGCCAATGGCATAATCGACTTGCAGTTTCGTTATCTGCGAAATTAGACGCGTCTTGTGGTCCCATTTATTGAGCGTTGTCACCTTACACGAAGTCAGTTCGAGCATAGACGCACGCGTAACGACTTGTTGCAGTTCGGTGTTGGTCTGTTTGATTTGTTCGTTCTCTTGGGTAATCGCTTTATTCTGTTTCTTATATGCCACATTCTCCTCCGTTAGACGCACATTCGTTGAATGGAGCGAGTCAATCTGGTGTACATACTGCACCATGACGGCACGGACGGTAGCCAGTTCTTTCTTGAGTTCAGCGATACGACGAGCACTGGTGGCTTTGGTGATACGCAATTCCTCCAACAGGTCTTGCACCCGTTGTTGCTCACGAGAGAGTTGTTCTTGGAGGGAATCGTTCTGGATATCCATTGTGCGATAGCCATCGAACTGAAGCGCTAACTCCGAATACTCCTCCTCTATCTGCTCCTTCTCGAACTCCATCTGCTCCACCATCTCCGCCATCTGCTGATGCTGAGTGTAGTAGCGATAGCCCAAAAAACCTAAGCCCGCAAGAAGGATAACGACCAATATAATCCACAAGTTATTTGATTTCTTTGATTGACTCATAAGACTGGTAATAATTTTTCTAATTGAGTTGAATGTGACCCTTTAAGTAGGATCGTTTTATTAACTATCGGATGTGATTTTAGGTACTCCATAAACACCTCCACATCATCAAAGACCGGATACGGAGCTGTGGTGTGTTTGTACTCCTGTCCAATCAAATACACCTCATCCGCCTTGCGCTCCAAAAGCATATTGACAACGTTTTGGTGCTCGAGATGACTATATTCGCCCAACTCGCGCATAGCTCCTAATATATAAGTGTAGAGTGTAGAGCGTAGAGTGTAGGGTGTCGTGCTGAAAGCCTCAATGGCGGCTTGCATCGAAGTGGGATTGGCGTTATAAGCATCCACGACGAGGGTATTATGCTCGGTTTGAACGAGTTGCGAACGGTGGTTATTCGGTTCATAAGCCCGAATCGCCTCCAAAGCTTGCTGCTCCCCGACCCCGAAATGCGCACCCACAGCCATAGCTGCCGATACGTTCTCCGCGTTGTACGCTCCTACAAGGTGCGTGCCGTCGGGCATAGGAAGGCGTCTATAGTTGAGAGTTGAGAGTTTAGAGTTTAGAGAAGTTGCGCCTGACGGCGATAGTTTAGAGTAGTTCTCTTTACTATCTGCAAGCATCTGCTTGAGGTAGTCATTATCTTCATTGATAAAGATAGTGCCTTGGTGGGCAACGAGGTAATCGTACAGTTCGCGTTTGGTGCGTTGCACACCCTCAAACGAGCCAAAACCTTCTAAGTGAGCCTTGCCCACGTTCGTTATCAAACCGTAGTTCGGTTCGGCAATATCGACCAGTTCCTTTATATCTCCCGGATGGGAAGCACCCATCTCGACGATAGCGAGTTCGTGCGCGCGCGTAATAGATAATAAGGTGAGGGGTACACCCAACGCGTTATTGTAGTTTCCTTGCGTGTAGAACAAGTTATACTTGGTCTTGAGCACTGCCGCCGTCAGTTCTTTCGTGGTGGTCTTACCATTGGTACCTGTGATACCGATAATGGGCAGACCGAGTTCGCGACGCCATGCGCGGGCGAGGTCTTGCAGGTCCTGCAAGGCGTGCTCGCCCTTGATGACATACGCTGCGCCATCGGCAATGGCTTGTTCTACGAACTGATTGCCATCGAAGCGTTCGCCTTTTAGTGCTACGAAGATGCAGCCCGGAGTGACTTTGCGGCTATCGGTGGTAACAGTCAGTGATGATTTATTTTTTATTAGGAAGTTCCAATCCATAGTTTTTCTTTTTATCCTCTACTTTCATCATAAGTGAGAAGATGAATGCCAGTACGCCGAAAGAGGCAAAGACAATCATAGGCACGAGGTAGCCCTCAGTAGCCACACGCAGTTTGCCAATCAACAGCGGAACGAGGCATAGACCTATATTCTGTACCCAGAAGATAAGGCAATAAGCCGATCCTAACACTTTCTCGTCAATAATCTTCGGTACACTCGGCCACATGGACGCGGGTACAAGCGAGAAGCTGACGCCTAAGATTAAGATGGTCACCATCGCTAAGGTCTTACTGGGATAGATGGGTAAGATAAACGCGAACGTGCTATGGCAAGCAATCATAATGATTGCTCCCACCATCATCATCGAAGCGCCTTTTCCTTTATAGTCAATGAACGCACCCAAGAACGGGGTGAGAATCATTGCTAAGATGGGGAACCACTTGAACATACCCGAAGCCTCTTCGGCAGAGATAACTAAGGTCTCTTCCAAGAAGTTCGTTGCGAAACGTTGGAAGGGGAAGATAGCGCTATAATACAGCACGCAAAGCAGTGCCACAATCCAGAACATCTTGGAACTAAAGATTTGACCTAAGTCGGATACGCGGAACTCGTCCTCGGGATCTTTCTCTGCGGTGACCTCGCCTATCTCGACAAGTTGTTTATCGAACTTCGTATCCATCACCGTGAAGACTGTGAAGTTCAGCAGACCGATAACCAGTAAGCACGAGGCAAACAGCAAAGGTGCTACGACAGAGAACGTGCCATCGGCAAGCGCAAAATGCGAGGCAAACTTAGGAGCCAGCCACATGGCGGCAAACACACCTAAGCGAGCGATGGACATCTCGATACCCATTGCCATAGCCATCTCTTTGCCTTTGAACCATTTAGCAAGGATCTTACTCACTGTGGTTCCTGCCATCTCGCAGCCGCAGCCGAAGATCATAAATCCGAACATCGCCATCTTTGCCGAACCGGGCATTACGGTCCACCAGCTATTGAGCCATTCAATATCGTTAGCACCGAACCAGTCGGAGATACCGACATACTTGATAGCGGCACCAATCACCATCAGAGAGGCAGAAAGCAGTCCTGTGAAACGGACGCCCATCTTATCAAGAATGATTCCAGCTAAGATAAGAAAGCCGAATACATTCAGTAAATACTCACCGGCAGCATAGGTACCAAAGACGCCTTGGTCCCATCCGCGTGTGGTGTTTAATAACGAGGCTAACGGGGACAAAATGTCCACGAACATATACGCGAAGAACATCATCGATGCCACGAGGATAAGCACTATCCAACGTGCCAAGGCGCTATCGCGAAGTGTTTGTTGCAGTTTTTCTACCATAAAAACATTTACTATTTGACAATTTACGATTTACTATTTAGTTTATTCTTTTTCTTTAGCCACTCCGCTTTTTTCTTTTCGTACTCTTCGTAATGGCGCTCTAAATAACCGTCCTCCATATTTACGATTGGACTATTTACAATTTATCTATTACTTAATGTTAAGTTCTTTTTTAACGGAAGGCATCACGTCCTCTGCGGAGGGAGCGATATACATCATCACAGCCGAATCAAAGATATAGGTATATCCTTCTTTCTCGCCAACGGCTTTGATAGCTTTTGCCATACGCTCTTGTACGGGAGCAAGGAGTTCTTGTTGTTTCTTTGTGATATCCTGTTCTGCCGTTTGGTAGAAGAGTTGGATACGTTGTTGCATCTCTTGCAGTTCCTGCTCACGGATCTGACGAATAGCGTCGGTCATCGTAGCGGCTTGGTTTTGATAATCCTGTGCCTTCTTTTGGAACTCCTCTTGCATCATCGTCAATTGAGTCTCGTACTGCGATTGGATAGTGTCCATTTGGAGTTTAACTTTCGCTACTTCGGGCATTTGAGCAAACAGTTCGTTTGTGTTTACGTGACCGAATTTTTGTGCGCTGACCAGCATCGGCATAGCCAGAGCTAAGATAATAATAATTTTTTTCATAATGATAAATTAATTAAATATTGATAATCTGTTCTAAAATCTTATTTTGCTCCTAATTTCTGTAGCACTTGGTCTGAGATGTCAAGTTTGGACGAGATATAAAGCAACGCCTCATCGGAGGAACGGTCCTTGACGATGTTAATCTTTTGCTCGTTGGCGATATCCTGAATAGCCGTAAAGATCTCATCTTGTATCGGTTTGATGAGCGCTTCGCGTTTCTTACTCAGTTCGCCATCGACACCAAAATACTTGTGTTTGAGTTCCAATGCCTCATTCTCCTTATCAATAATCTCTTGCTCGCGTTTCTGACGCATCGCGTCCGAGAGGAAGATCTGTTCGGTTTGATAGTTGGCTTCCAACACTTTCGACTCTTGTTCCAATGCCTCTACCTCTTTCTGCCAACGGCGCGTGATAAGCGTCAGTTGTTCATTCGCCGACTCATACTGCGGAAGGTTCTTGAGGATATACTTCATGTCCACATACACAACCGATGTACTACTCTCTCTTGCAAAGACTGTGCCAAAGGCTAACATTACCAATAAACTTACAATAACTTTTTTCATATATTTACTTATTTTTCACTAATCATTAATCACTAATCACTAAATTACAACTCCTGTCCAAGGACGAAATGGAACTGACTCTTACCATATTGGTCAGACCCATTGATTTGGTCGAAGCCCCAACCCCAGTCAACACCTAACAGACCGAACATCGGAAGGAAGATACGCACACCCAAACCGGCAGAGCGTTTGAGGTTGAAGGGGTTATAATCCTTGATATCGCTAAAGCAGTTACCTGCCTCCAAGAAGCCGTGAACCCAGATGGTGGCGTTCTGCTCCAAAGTGATAGGATAACGCAATTCCAACGTGAACTTATTATACAAGTAACCCATGTTTCGTCCCGTCTGTGGATCGTACGGCGTTAACGATCCCGACGAGTAACCACGCATTGAGATATATTCGGTAGAATAAGACGAGTAACTGGACATACCATCACCACCCATATAGAAGGTCTCAAACGGAGACTTAGCATCCTTGTTATAATGACCTAAGTATCCAAACTCCGCACGAGTCATAAGCACTAACTTAGAGTCACGCGTGAGCGGTGTGAAGACCTTACCCGAGAACTTCCACTTGTGGTACTCGATAAGGTGATACTTATCGGAGGTCTCCATGGACGCATAATCCTTTTTATTAAATAAGGAGTAGGGCGGCGTAATCTTCAGTCCTAAGATAAACTGCGAACCACGACGCGTATAGATGGGGTTATCAATAGACGAACGTGAGAGTTGCAGGTTGAGGGCGAAGTTATGACTGGTACCGTCGGAGATAAGTAAGTACGGCCAGTCCTTCATCATATACATCTGGTAACTGAGTTCGCCATAGAACTGGAAATAGTC
>JAKSNE010000219.1 GCA_024400135.1 Paludibacteraceae bacterium | reverse complement strand
TTTTTTGTTAGAAAAAATAAATACTCAAAGATATGAAGAAAAAACTATTTATACTCGCCATCACGCTGAGTTGGATGGGCTTAGGTTTTGCTCAAAATCCTAATTTAGACTATCCTACGGATACTATCGGAGGTGTTATCGTATATCGCTATCCCGTTGAGCGTAGTATCGGCATCTATCGTATTAGTGTTAATTTCGGTGTATCCCAGTCGATGGTTATCGAATGGAATCCCTTCCTCAAAGATCGTGGTTTGCAGTTTGGTGACACGTTGTTTATCCCTTCGGGACGCACTATCGTTGCCCAATCCGCACCCGTGGCAGAGCCGACTCCTACGGCACCGATCGTTGAACCGGCAGTGGTTGTGCTTGTTGTGGATTCTACACCGGTGGCTCCTGTAGTGCCCATTGATTCTACTCCCGTAGTAACGGCGACTCCTATTGTTCAGACCCCACTGGAAGGAGCGATAAACATTGCTTTGCTGCTGCCCTTGCAGGCACAAGTGACCAAACGAACCGAGGCGATGGACCGATTTGTCGATTTCTATGAGGGGTGTCTCATTGCCCTTCACATGGAGCAAGATAGCCTTAATCCTGTCAATTTGTACACGTTTGACATCGGCAAGGGGCAAGCGGAGATAGAGCAATTGGTGCTGGAAGGCAAACTTGATTCGATGAACGCCATCATCGGACCGGCTTATCCGCAACAAGTGCTGGTTATCGACTCTTTGGTTAAGGAACGCCATATTCCGACCTTGATTCCGTTCACGGATAATGTGCCGACTTTGGCGCAAAACCCGGCTTTGATTCGTTTTAATGCGACGGCGGAGCAGGAAGCGGATTCGGTGTTAGACTATATTGTCAACGCAGGAGATTCGGTTAATTTTGTGCTGGTAGAGGGACGCGAAGCCGATATTCCTCAAAATATCCGCTATATCCGCGAAGGAATCATCAGTCGCGGACTGCCTTATACGATAACGACGCTTCACAATATCATGGCGGACTCGCTGTTCTTAAGTCTCAAGGACAATGTGAAAAATATCATTCTGTTCAATACAGAGAAGTTTAACAACCTGCAAATCGTTCTTCCTCACCTAACGACGGGCAAGCAGGGTCATCCACTCTATCTCTACAGCCATTACGCTTGGAAAAAGGAGCAGATTGTGTTGCCGCAAATCTATGCGACTATCTTTGCTTCCGATTCTGTTTCGTCAAAGTTCGATTACGAGCAGGCATACAAACTCTATTTCGACCACTCGCGTGCCTCGACTAATCCGCGATTTGACTTGTTGGGTTACGATTTGACGCGTCAGTTCTTGGCATACCTTAGAACCCAACCCCTGCCTTACGGATTGCAATCCGACCTGCGTTTAGAGCAAGAAGGAGAGGGTGGTTTGATAAACACGCATATTACAATCGTTAATGGGAAGTAAGCGTTTATATGGTCTTGTCTTGCTGCTCGTGCTGTGCGTAAGCGTGCAGGCGCAAAAGCGGTTGATGGAGCCTGAGATATACCTTGGTGTACATGGAGGTGTGCTCGGTTCCACCGTACTTTTCTCGCCTACCAACGACTATATGACTCCGTTCATCAAAGGGGCTATCTTAGGCGGAACAGGGGGACTGGTCTTTCGTTATAGTGAGCAGAAATGTTGTGCCGTACAGGTGGAACTGAACTACATGCAACGCGGTTGGCGAGAAACGGGAGTGGATGCGAATAAAGTTCAAGCCAACTACACGCGCAACCTGCATTATTTGGAGTTGCCTTTCCTCATGCACCTCTATTTTGGCTCGCAACGTTTTAGAGGATTTATCAACCTCGGACCGCAGATAGGATATTGTATCAAAGATGAGATCATCAATCATAACCCCGAAGGGTTCCCCGATAGACCCGAATACCAAAAGATTGAACATCCTTTCGATTGGGGCGTAGCCGGAGGGTTAGGTTGTTATTTCCGCAGTCGCAATGCAGGTGTGTATCAGTTGGAGATTAGAGCCAACTACTCGCTCGGTACCCTCTTTAATAATAAGGTGGGGGCAGATTTTCAACAATCCAACCCTCTCAATATAGGCATCCACCTCGCGTGG
>JAKSNE010000218.1 GCA_024400135.1 Paludibacteraceae bacterium | reverse complement strand
ACATCAAAGCGCACCAAACCAAAGGAGTGGCAGCAGAAGTAGATGGTGTCTTTCTTTATGAAGACGAGGTGCAAAACGTGATTGGCACTCGGACGGGAGAAGACAGTGTGACGATCCGCGAGGCGTTTATTCACCAGTGGATTATAGATAAACTCGTCAACGAGAAAGCCGAGCAATATCTCACCAAGGAGATGGAACAGATGGTAACCGATTATCGTCGCTCCTTATGTAACTACGCATACGAGAAAGACCTCATTGCCAAGCGGATGGACACGGAGATAGCAGACTCTACGTTATACCAGTTTTATGAGACGCACACGGATAGGCTGTTGTTACAAGACGATATTTTTAAGGGTGTGCTGCTTATTGTTCCTATCGACGCGCCCGACCAAGAGAAGGTTCGTACGAGTCTGAGTCAGTTGACGGAAGACGACTTGGAGTATTTAGATAAATATGCCTATCAGAACGCATCGGGATACGAACTATTCTTAGACACATGGACGACTGCGAGTCAGTTGTTACTATGGTTGCCCTGCGATTATACAACCATGATTAAGGGGTTAAGTCAACCCACACATCATCAATCGAGTCTTCTCGTTTTGCAAGATACGGTGTCGAAGTACTTCTTACAGATTACCGAAAAAGAGTGGAAGAACCACGTGATGCCCTTCGACTATGCCCAAGAGCAAATCAGTAAAATCATTTATAACCAACGTCAAACGGAATTTTTGAATAACGAACATGAGCGTCTATACAAAGAAGCTGTGTTGCTAAAAAAAGTAAAGATATATGAATAAACGAACCATCCTTATATGGGCACTATTCTGCTCGCTTGTTAGTGCGAAAGCAGATAACATCATTGACGAAGTAGTATGGATAGTCGGTGACGAAGCCATCCTCCGCAGCGAAGTAGAAGAGGAGCGTATTCGTGCGCAATACGAAGGCATTGAGATTGCCGGTAATCCTTACTGTCTTATTCCCGAGCAGTTAGCCGTACAAAAACTGTTCCTTCACCAAGCCGACTTGGACTCTATTATAGTGGGCGAGTCGATGGTGAGTAAGCAAGTCGATATGCGAATGAACTACTATATCTCGCAGATTGGTTCTAAGGAGAAGATGGAGGAATATTTCCGTAAGACCTCCGCAGAGATACGCGAGGAGATGATGACGACGGTCAAGAACCAAATGACGATTCAGCAGATGCAGGCAAAGTTAACGGAAAAGATCAAACCCACTCCCGCAGAGATTCGTCGTTTTTATGCTTCTCTCCCACCCGATTCTATTCCGGTTATTCCGGCTCAGGTAGAGGTGCAGATCTTAAGTTTCGAGCCCACCGTTCCTATTGAAGAGATTGAGCGAGTCAAATCGACCTTACGCGAGTTCACGGAACGTGTCACGTCGGGCAAAGCGGACTTTGGAATGTTAGCACGACTTTATTCGGAGGATCCAGAGAGTGCTAAACGCGGAGGAGAGTTAGGTTTTGTCGGTCGCGGACAGTTAGTAAGTGCGTTTGCCGATGTGGCATTTAACTTGACCGACCCGAAACGTGTGTCGCGTATCGTACAAACGGAATACGGTTACCACATCATTCAATTGATTGAGAAGAAAGGTGACCGCATCAACTGCCGTCATATATTGATGCGTCCGAAGACTTCGGCAGAAGATAAGGTTAATGCCTTGCAACGTTTGGACACGATTGCTCAACAAATTAAAGATACTATTATCACTTTTGAGGAAGCGGTTTTGCGTTTCTCACAAGACAAGGACACTTATATGAATGCCGGATTGATGACCAATCCGAATACGGGTTCCAGTAAGTTTGAATATCAAGACCTGCCCCCCGAGGTGTCAAGGCAGATTTATTCGATGGCAGAAGGAGATATCTCAGAGCCGTTTGTGATGATGGATCCAACGAAAAACAAGGAAGTCTGTGCGATTGTTAAGTTGCGTAGTAAGGTGGATGTTCATAAAGCCAACCTCACCGATGATTTTCAGATGATTAAAGCGATGTTGGAACAAAAACAAGGTGGGGAATATATCCATCAATGGATTTTAGATAAGATTAAACAAACCTATATCCACATTGATCCCGAATGGGCGGAGTG
>JAKSNE010000217.1 GCA_024400135.1 Paludibacteraceae bacterium | reverse complement strand
ATTATGTATTTATTAGGTTATGATATCGGCAGTTCGTCCGTTAAGGCATCGTTAGTTGATGTGCTAACAGGTCAGACTGTGGCTTCTTCGTTCTATCCCAAACAAGAAGCACCTATCCATTCGCTTGAGAGTGGTTGGGCAGAGCAGAACCCACAAGACTGGTGGTCGTATCTAACCGAAGTAACGAAAGCCATTGGTATCCACCAATACAAGGGGCAGATTGCTGCCATCGGTATCTCCTATCAGATGCACGGATTAGTCTGCATTGACCAAAACAAACAAGTCCTTCGCGAGTCAATCATCTGGTGCGACTCCCGCGCTGTACCTTACGGCAAGAAAGCCGAAGAGGCTTTGGGAACAGGTTTTTGTTTGGAACATACGCTTAATGCACCGGGGAACTTCACGGCAAGCAAACTGAGTTGGGTGAGAGAGAACGAACCCGAACTGTTTGCTAAGATTTGGAAGATTATGCTGCCGGGCGATTATATTGCGATGCGCCTCACCGGCGAGGTCAACACCACCCTCAGTGGGTTGAGCGAAGGTGTGTTCTGGGATTTTAAGAACAACACGCTTGCTAAAGAGTTGATGGACTTCTACCATCTGCCCGAAACAGTGATTCCCGATATTGTACCTACGTTTGGTGTACAAGGTAAGGTGAATAAAGAGGCGGCTCAACTGCTGGGCATAGACGAAGGTATCCCTGTTTGCTATCGCGCTGGTGACCAACCCAACAACGCCCTCTCGCTCAATGTGCTCGAACCCGGTGAGATTGCTTCGACGGCAGGCACTTCGGGTGTGGTTTATGGGGTAACGGATAAGGTTAGTTCAGATCCACAGTCGCGCGTCAACCTCTTTGCTCACGTCAATCATACCGCAGCCGACCCGCGTTTGGGCGTGCTCTTGTGCATCAACGGAACGGGTATCCTCAACTCGTGGTTGCACCACCACGTAGCACCCGACTTGAGTTATGCGCAGATGAATGACGAAGCCGCACAGGCGCCTATCGGTAGCGACGGATTGGTGATCCTGCCCTTCGGTAATGGTGCTGAACGAATGTTAACCAATAAAGAGACCGGTTGCTCTGTCCACGGTTTGCAGTTTAATATCCACCGTCGTGCTCACCTCTTACGCGCTGCGCAAGAAGGTATTGTTTTTTCGATGATGTACGGTATCGAAATCATGCAGCAGATGGGACTGAAGATTAAGACCATTCATGCCGGAAATGCCAATATGTTCCTTTCGCCTATCTTCCGCGAGACCTTAGCGGGTGTGAGTGGTGCAACCATTGAACTATACGAGACCGATGGTTCAGTAGGTGCCGCTAAAGGTGCCGGTATTGGTGCAAAGATCTACAAGGACGCTAAGGAGGCATTTGCTACACTCAAGAAAGTAGCTACGATTGAACCTCAAAACGAAACGGCTTATCGCCAAGCATATAACAATTGGAAAAAACAACTTCAACAAATAATTAAGATGAATGCTTAACTCATAACTCATAATTCAAAATTCAAAATTAAATATAATCACTATGGCAAAGGAGTATTTCCCACAGATTGGTAAGATTCCGTTCGAAGGAGCGGAGAGTAAAAACGTTTTAGCTTTCCACTACTACGACCCCGAAAGAGTCGTGATGGGCAAGAAAATGAAAGACTGGCTGCGTTTTGCGATGGCTTGGTGGCACACGTTAGGTCAGGCTTCAGGTGATCAATTTGGTGGTCAAACACGCAGCTACGAATGGGATAAGGCTGCCGATCCTATCCAACGCGCGAAAGATAAGATGGATGCCGGATTTGAGATTATGTCTAAACTCGGTATCGAATACTTCTGCTTCCACGATGTGGACCTCGTAGAAGAGGCAAACACGATAGACGAGTACGAGACTCGAATGAAAGCCATCACCGATTATGCCCTCGAAAAGATGCAAGGCAGTAACATCAAACTCTTGTGGGGTACAGCCAATGTGTTTGGTCACAAACGTTACATGAATGGTGCGGCTACCAATCCTGACTTTGATGTTGTAGCTCGCGCTGCGGTGCAGATTAAGAACGCTATTGACGCTACCATCAAACTCGGTGGTTCGAACTACGTCTTCTGGGGTGGACGTGAAGGATATATGTC
>JAKSNE010000216.1 GCA_024400135.1 Paludibacteraceae bacterium | reverse complement strand
TGATAGACGCTATCGCCATATTGCAGGTAGGACGGATAGAGGTGTACGTCCACGAGTGGGTACTCGGCATATTGCGCAAAATGTGCCGATAGCAACATGTCGCCTTCGATGAAACTCTCCTGCTTGAGCAAAGGCTTAGCCACATCCTTCGTCGTAGGACGAGTGGAGTCTTTTCGTGTAGGATCAACGTTCTTGACCGATAGCGCCACTTGGCAGGAGTCGTCCTGCGCATAGGAATGAAGGACGAGTTTGGTGTTACCCGTCTTAGCCGAGAAGTCCGCATTCGCTCGGGACGCTAAGTTATCCGTGGCAAACGTGATATCCTCCACTTTGGTCCGTCCGATGGTCAGCGACGGCACATAGCCTTGCACAACCCATTGGTTATCCTTTTCGCTGCAATAACCCTTCATCACGGGATAGTCGGAGACGCGAATAGGCAACCGTAAGACGCGCTGCAAGTGCTTGAGTTCGCGACCATAGAGATAGAACCGGAAGTTATTATTCGATGGCTCCGAGAGGATACGCTGACGGGTGGACTTGCCAAAGAGTTGTGGGGTATATTGAACAGCCCATTTCTTAAACGTGGTGGGCAGCGTCTTATACTCGACTTGACCTATGAGCGTTCCTGCAATAAAGTCCGATGTGAGTTTGATTTGTTTGTAGTGCTTATCGCTCGCCTCGTGCGTGAAATGAAGTTCGTTCATTTGGATGGAGTCTCTTCCGTTGCGTAGTTCCAGCGAGTCAATAAACAGTTCGGCGTTGAGGTCTTCCCAATCGGAGAACGAGGCGTGACCCCACAAATGGGTCTTGGCGGAAGCATCAGCAAATGCCTCGCTCAAATGAAGCGCTCCGGGCAGGAACTTTTGCAGTCCCATCTCTAAATTGATGACAAATTGTTTGCCCTCTCGCTGGGCATAGACTTGGCTACCGAACACGAGGTTAGAGTCGTTGATGGCTACGCTGCCGGAGTAGTTATTTTTACCCGCTTTTCCGTTCAGTCGGATATCGCGATACGTATAGTCTAACAGCTCAAATTCGTTGATGAGCATCGCCAACTGCGCCTCCAATTGTTCGGGCGTCAGCTGGAGGGAGGTGTTGACGTTAAACGATATATTCCCCACTTGTTCTGTCCCAAGCACTTTGCCTAAGCGGAAGGACTTGGTGGCGATACCGCCTTGGAAGGTCAGCGCGTGGAAGGTAGAGTCAAACTGCAAAGCCCCATCGGTCGTGATCGAACCCAGTGCCGTGCGGAACGCGCCTTTGAGTTTGAGCGAACGAGCCCAACCGCTGATCTGTCCACGGTAATGAACAGCACCCAAACTGTTCACCGAAGCGGGCAGGTTAAAGGGTGTATTCTTGACATCGGAGATAATGTCTTGTACCATTCCCGCATTAAGGTAGAAGTCGTGACAAGTGGCTTTGATATACGTACTATCTATATTTGGCAATCCGCGAACAACCACATCTGCCGTTAACACCTGCTGGCGGTTATACTGCATGTTTAATCGCTGAAGAACAAGCGAATCCAACGAACCTTGCATCAACGCCTGTACGTGTAACTTAGAATCCAGATTAGCCAACGCAGGCGCTATCATCGCTATATCCGCCGGGCAGAAAGTGAGGTCGTCTAACTTAACCAACGTTTGTGTTTGATTGAAAAGAATCTCGTCAATGTTCACTATCGAACGCGGCAAACGAACTTGCAAGTCGGGAATCTGAAGCCCCTCTTTGTTCATCATCAACTCCGTGTGGAGGTGCTGAATCTTCATCGGCTTGATACCTTGTTTGAGGTGGGGCAGACAACTATAGAAGGCTTGCAAATCGACGAGTTCTACGCTAAGTGTATCACCCGACAACGCATTGAGTTTGAGGCGCAAGTCCTGTACGTTTGCCAGATGGTCATCGTACCTCAGACGCGTGTCGGAGATCCGAATATCCGGCGCAGCGATAAACGTCTTCAGCGCCGGCACCGAATCTTTCGGCGACCCTTCCAATAACGGCTGCAAGAAGACATAGTTACTATCGTGTAGGTTGAGGAAAACACCATCGACACGCGTCTTCTGAATAGTGACTTTATTCTTCATCAAGTCCCTAAAACGCAACCGAGCATAGAGGTCGCGGA
>JAKSNE010000215.1 GCA_024400135.1 Paludibacteraceae bacterium | reverse complement strand
TCCGCAAACCAAATCTTACAATTCGTAGTCTCTAATCCGTCGCCTAAGATACCGCATTCCTTCGCTTTGGCAAGAAAGACAGGATTCGTCTCGGGGTGACTCTCCCCAATAACACAAGGCACATTCGGCTTGATAATACCCGCTTTCTCAAAAGCAATCTTAGCGAGCGTATCGCCCAGAAACTCCTCGTGGTCAAGACCTATATTCGTTATCACACTTAACTTAGGCGTGATAATATTCGTTGCGTCCAATCGTCCTCCCAGTCCTACCTCAATAACCGCTACATCGACCTGCTGCTGCCTGAAATAGTCAAATGCCAATGCCATCGTCGTCTCAAAGAAAGAGGGTTTGATCTCGTCGAGAAAAGCGCGATGGCGTTCGATGAACGCAATCACAAATTCTGCGGGAATTTGTGTACGACCGCCTTCGGCTGAAAGACCGCTATCGCTGAAAGACCGCTGCGCTGAAAGACCGCTACGCTGTAAGATACGTATTCGCTCACGGAAATCGACGAGGTGGGGCGAGGTGTAGAGTCCCACTTTCTTGCCTTCGGCTTGGAGAGCAGCAGCAATCAGATGGGACGTAGAACCTTTGCCGTTCGTGCCCGCGATATGAATAGTAGGGTAGGTGTTCTGCGGATTACCAAGATGCGTCATCAAGCGGATAGCGTTGTCCAGTCCCGGTTTATACGCACTCGCTCCCACAAGGTGGAAAGCCGGCATAGAGTTGTACAAATATGTGATAGCTTCGCTATAAGTCATTTTGGGTTAATCGACTTTTATAGTAAGTATTCCCTCCTGTATCTGTAATTTGAGCCAGTGATAGAACGACGAATCGATCTGTACTGCATACGACTGCGAAGTAAAGGTAATCACGTTCTTCTTGAGTTCGTCATAAACCTGTATCTTCAGTCGGATATTACCTTTATGTTGTTGACATTGCTCAGTCAGTTCAGCAATAAGGTCGGGTTGCACTTGCTCCACAGGAATAGTGAGGGTCAGACTCTCCACATAGTTCTTCTGCGCGTCCTTGAGCAAGTCCACTTTCTGCACCACAAACTCATATTCCGCTTGGTCAATGGGCTTGGGTTTGTACCATTTCTGCCCCACGCCTTTCTGTTGGAAATTACCCGAAACAAGGACATAGAGGTTCGGCTCTAACATCGGAGCCCACTGTTTATACGTCTCGCCAAAGAGGGTGAGCTTATAACTGCCCGCATAATCCTCAATAACGTACCGCCCGTACGGATTGCCATTCTTCGACACTAATTTCTCTGCACTCGTCACTATTCCGCCGAGGCGAAGACCTTGTATGCCTTCGGGTTGAGAGTTTAGAGTTGAGAGTGTAGAGTTTAGAGTTGTTTTAGAGTTTAACGTTTCCTCGCTATCATCCGTAGCAGCGGCGGCACGGCGACCATCGGGTGTGCGCAACGTCTCTAAATCCGTCAGTCCTTGCGAGGTGATAGTACATAACTGTGTCACCTCAAACTCATACTCGTCCAGCGGGTGAGCCGAGAGGAAAATACCAATAAGCGACTTCTCTATATTCAGTCTTTCGATAGGCGACATACGCGGCACTTGTGGCAGTTCCGGTTTAGCAATCTCAATGCCTAAGCCGCCTCCCAAATCGCCAAAGAGCGAGTTCTGTTGAAGGCGCTTGTCCTCTTGGTACTTATTCCCATAGCGCATCAGAACCTCTAACACCATCTCCCCTTTATCGGTCGTAGCCATCAACTGCTCGCGATAGAGTTCAAACCCATCGAACGCACCCGCCATCGCCAACGACTCCATCGTCTTACGGTTGCAAGACTGTAGGTTGATACGCTCCACAAAATCGTAGATAGACTGATACTTCCCATGCGCCTTTCGCTCGTCTAAGATAGCGTTCACAGCTCCTTCACCTACACCCTTGATACCGCCTAAACCGAAGCGGATATCGCCCTTGCTATTGACCGTGAAGTTCAGTTCGGACTCGTTCACATCGGGTTCCAGCACATTGATCTTCATGGCTTTGCACTCGTCCATGAGTTTGGTCACTTCGGTGATATCGTCTTTGGCATCGGTCAGGTTAGCCGCCATAAACTCTGCCGGATAATGGGCTTTGAGGTAAGCCGTCTGATATGC
>JAKSNE010000214.1 GCA_024400135.1 Paludibacteraceae bacterium | reverse complement strand
TCTGATGGCGCAAACAAAGCCGGTCAATTCGACTTCACGGCTATTGACATCGAATATGCCGCAACCGGTCTCATCTCTACCAAAGCCAACAAAGTTGCAGACAAGTGCTTCATCAATGGTCAGTTGATGATCATCAAGAACGATGCCATCTACAACTACCAAGGTCAGTTAGTGAAATAACCTAAAATAGTCCCGTCTTACGGACAACTCTCAGTAGCCACGTAGGTATCAAGGCTACGAAGAACAGAAGGATAGCGTTCCATACATACGGGACGCTAACTTTTGCTCTACCGCGGAAAAGCCCATTCAATGCCCGATGAACTAGATGCTCCGGCGTGACGATATACCCAAATGCCTTGCCGATCTTCGTGGCTGTGGCGTTGATAGAGTAAAGTCCTGTATCTACTGCCCCCGGACGAACTGTTGTCACGTTCACTCCCTTGTCCTTTAGTTCGATATGAAGGGAACGGCTAAACCCGCTCAAGAACGCTTTCGTACTGCCGTAACTGCCCAACCGCTGAACAGCAATCCTATCCGTGATTGAACTCATATTAAGGATATAGCCTTTATGCCGATTGACCATGTCCTGCCCAAAGTAATACGCTAACATCGCGGGCGTGACTACGTGCAAGTGAAAGATGAGTTGATTAAACCCTTCCGAATCAGCCAAGAAATCGCGGTCGTGATACACGCCGGCGTTATTGATGAGCACTTCTACTTCTATCTGCTGTTGCTGGCAGTAGTCGTATAACTCTTTGGCAGCCGTAGGTGTGCCTAAATTCATCACTTCGGACACAACCTCCCGCGTAGGGTAGAGGGTGCGTATCGCTTGCGCCTTCTCGTGAATAGCGTCTTCGTTACTAACTATCAATAAGTTATATCCTCTTTGGGCGAGTTCTAAGGCGTAGCAGTATCCCATTCCGCTGCTCGCTCCTGTCACTAAAGCATAATTCGTTTTCATATTTCTAATTATTTTCAATTTTCAATCTTCAATCTTCATTCTTCATTCTTCAATAGAGCCCTTCGGGCTCTCATGTTTTCCCGTAAGTACGGCAGATAAAACAGCAGATCCTGCGTATGCAATGCCCCCTGCTTATACCATGGGGCAAAGGCGGGGTTATAGTATTTATCCTCCTCCGCTGTTACTACCAACAGATGCGTCTTTTTATCTACCGTTACCGTCATGGTATCTTTTTTATACACCAGCATCGCCGGCGTGGCATCCGTCGTCCAATTGACAGGATTGATGCACGTCACAGCCCCTTTACTAATGAAGGGCCAAGCTTTATTTGGGTCGGTCACCGAGTTATACGACACTACCATTCCCTTTGTCGCCGATCTCGCCGGACGAAAACGCGGATTGATAACCTCTTTGCTCCCCAACTTATACCCCATCATATAAACCCCTAAACAGCGTTGATACACCTTACGAGGCATCGCTTTCAACACCTCTCTTGCCAACATCGCCCCTTGACTGAAACCCATCAAAAAGAACGGACGGTCATCGGGTAGGGTGGCGATATATTCATCAAACTGCCGCAGGATATCCTCCTTCGCCACCGTATAGGCGGAATCAAATTGTTTGGGTTCGGCTAAGATAGCATCCAACGTAAACTGATGATATAGAGGCGCATAGACCTCAAAACTATCCCCTAACACGCGCGTCACATAGCGGCTCTCTTGCTGCAAGGTCTGCTGCTGCTCTTGCGTCAAAGACGCATTGAACGTACTGTCCGAAACAACGTTCGTTGAGATTATGTAAAAAACATCAATAAGTAAAACAAAAATCAAATTCATAAGTAAAAATCCTTAAATAAGGGGTGATCGTGACTAAGCAGAAGCTCGTCTTCTTCTAAGTCGCGCACCTCTTTGGTCAAAGCAATAAGCACTCGTTTCGCCGGTTTGTTAGGCGAAGTGCGTACATGCGTCAGCCGCCAAGGGTGCAGCCCATTGGCAGCCGCAATCGTCAATATATCTCCTTGTGCCTCTTGGGGTAAGATAAGCGCTAACACCCCATCGGGTGCTAATAACTCGGCACTACAACGAACGAGTTCGTCGTAACTGAGCGTATCCGTGTGCCGCGCCTGCTTGCGTCCCTCGTCAGGACACTTGAGCGACGAACGGAAATAGGG
>JAKSNE010000213.1 GCA_024400135.1 Paludibacteraceae bacterium | reverse complement strand
AACCGCGCCATGCGTCAAACCGACCGTTGGCGTAATAGCAAGAGAGCCGGCAAGAGCGAAGCGGAGATCATCAAGAGTTTTAGCGAACCTGCTCCTATGCGCGTCTTCTCGTATAAAGGGATGATTGACACCACAATGACGCCACTCGACTCCATCAAATGGAACAAACACTACCTCCGTTGTGGGTTTATGTCCATGGATCCGCACACGGGGCACGTCAAAGCCTACGTAGGCGGACCGGACTTTGCGCATTTCCAATACGACATGTGTACGATGGGTCGTCGCCAAGTGGGTTCAACCATCAAACCTTACCTCTATACGCTCGCTATGAACGAAGGTATGTGGCCGTGCGACCAAACGGTCAACGACTCCATCACACTCATGGACGAAGTAGGCAACTACTGGACTCCGCGTGACGAACACGTCGCGAACCAAGGCGAGATGGTCACCCTCGATTGGGGACTGCAGAAATCCAGTAACTGGATAGCCGCGTACCTGATGTCGCTTTTCACGCCTAAACAACTGGCGAACCTTATTCGCTCCTTTGGTATCAAAGGCGAACTGATTCCTGTCGTTAGCCTCTGCCTTGGTCCGTGCGAAGTGAGCGTACAAGAGATGGTGGACGCTTATACCACGTTTGCCAATAAAGGTATTCGCATCGAACCGCTCTACGTCACCCGAATAGAAGATAACAACGGCAACGTCCTCGGCACGTTCGTTCCGAAGACCCACGAGGTCATTAGCGAGACTACGGCGTATAAGATGATTTATATGCTACAGAACGTCATCGACCACGGAACGGGTGTGAGACTGCGTTTCCGCTATGGTCTCAAAGGCGCTATCGGCGGCAAGACGGGTACGTCCCAAAACAACTCCGACGGCTGGTTTGTGGGCTTCACACCTTCGCTGGTAAGCGGTTGTTGGGTCGGTGGCGAAGACCGCTCCATCCACTTTGATGCAATGGCGAACGGACAAGGTGCTGCCACAGCATTGCCTATCTTTGGTCTTTATATGCAAAAAGTGTACGCCGACCCCGACTTAGGTTATACCGAGGACGAGGTCTTCGATATACCCGAATGGTTCAACCCCCAAGCAGGATGCGAGGGGTTATAGTTTAGAGTGTAGAGTGTAGAGAAGTTTATAAGTGTAGAGTTTAGAGTGTAGAGTTTAGAGTAGTTTATAAGTTTAATAGTTAAAAGTTGAAAAAGTGTAGTAAAATAGTATTTTGTCTTTTGTCCTTTGTCCTTGTTCTTTGTTCCCCGGCGAAAGCACAGCTCAACACCGACCGTATCACTGCCATCGGGCGGAACGCCTTGTATTTTGACGACTATGTATTGTCCATTCAGTATTTCAATCAAGTCATCAAACTCAAGCCTTACCTACCCGATCCGTTCCTCTTGCGCGCCGTGGCGAAAGTGCAATTAGGCGATTACGACGGCGGCTTACGCGATGTCAATAAGGCCATCGAACTCAATCCCTTTAACCCGGGTTATTACTATACACGCGGCTATATCTACCGCCAAATAGGAGACCTACAGAATGCTAAGTCGGACTTTAACCAAGCCCTCACTTTCTCACCCGAGAATAAAACGTACCTTCTTCTTAGAGCCGATATCTGTGCCCGATTGGAGGAATACGACCAAGCCTTAGCGGATATCGACTTCCTACTCCATCGCGAGCCGCACGCTGCCTCTTTGCTCTTTGAGAAAGGGATTATCTGTATCACCCAAAAAGACACGGCTTGTGCCCTCGACTGTTTCTCGCAGACCGTTCTCTACGACACGCAGAACCCTGCTAACTGGTCGGCGTTAGGGATGGTACAATCTATGGTCGAGAACGATGACGAGGCGTTGGCCAACCTCAGTAATGCCATCAAACTCGGTTCGCAGTGGGCAGGCGATTATATCAATCGCGGTATCATCTATTATCGCAAACACAACTTCCGCAGTGCGTTAGCCGATTATGACAAAGCCATACAACTATCCCCCAACGATGCGCAGTGTTACTATAACCGCGGCGTCATGCGGCAAGAGTTAGGCGATAAGAATAATGCCCTCGCAGACTTCCAAAAAGCACTGGACATTGACCCTTCTCGTCCGGAATATACCTATCAGAAAGCAATGATCTTGATGGAACTCAA
>JAKSNE010000212.1 GCA_024400135.1 Paludibacteraceae bacterium | reverse complement strand
CTTTTCTCCCCAGTAAAGCAAATCCTCTTCGGTGGTTAAATCCGGCACAGCGTGGTTATCAGGCTCTAAACCATAAAGTTCCTTATAGTCCTTTTTGATCTCGCCACGAATGAATGCCAAGTTCAGTACCTGAATGAAGTGGGAGATATACATTCGTGTATTCTGCACAATCAAACGATACTCCTTATTTTCCGAAACCTTGTTCTTGCGGTTGTTGTGGTATTGACCTATCTGCATCCGGAACTGAATCAAGAAACGTTGTGCCTCCTGCAAGGTTTGGAAGTCCAAAGCTTGTTCGCTATAGTCGGCTTCGCTGGCGCGTTGCACTGCTTTTTGCAGAGCAGAGAGTCGAGTTTGATCCGTATTGGGTAATCTTCTATAAGGCATAACCAGTGCGTTTTTACGATTGACGAGTCAATAACTGTTGAGCTAATTGTTCCAATGTTTGTCGCGCTTCCTGTTGCGGGAAACGAGAGAGGATATTGAGCGCCTGAGTGGTATGATACTCAATACCTTTCATTGCCTCCTCGCGTGCGCGCAGGCGATTATATAATAAGGTGACCTGTTCGATTTTGTGTTTGCGCTCTTGAGCCATAGCCGATGGCAACGCCATCATTTGACGAAGAAGAACCTTCTCCTCCTCTGAGGCATTATCTCTTGCCGCAAGGAAGAGGTACGTCTTTTTTCCTTCACATATATCTCCTCCTATTGCCTTACCGAACGTGCGCTCATCTCCATAGACATCAAGTACGTCGTCTTGTATTTGGAACGCCAGACCAAGGTGGATACCAAAGGCGTATAAGTCTTCTTGCTGTTGCTTCGAGCCTCCGGCAACAATAACGCCCATCTGTAAAGCCGCAGCTAAGAGAACGGAGGTCTTAAGGCGAATCATATTCATATAATCGTCCTTGCTCACCTGTTCGTCCGCCATCGTTTCAAAGTCCATGTCGTATTGTTGTCCTTCGCAGACCTCGGAAGCCATTTTATTAAAGACGGGTAAGAGTTGTGCCAAAAGGGAGGGCTCGTAGTGTTGAAGTTGTTTATAAGCCTCTATCAGCATCTCGTCGCCCGACAAGATGGCTGTGTTATCTCCAAACTGCTTATTCACAGAAGGACGACCTCGACGAACCGAAGCGTGATCCATGACGTCATCATGAAGCAGCGTGAAATTATGGAATATCTCTAACGCCAGTGCTGCCGGAACGGCTTTTTCCGCATCTCCTCCGCACAACTGACAAGCGAGTAAGGCTAAGGTCGGGCGCAACCGTTTTCCCCCTTCCGCTAACGCATAATCGATGGGAGCATAAAGTCCTTGTGGTTCTCGATGCCAATCTAAGCGAGCGATATAGGGGCGGATATCTATCATTAGTTTAATCTATCTTCAATAATATCGGTCAAGACATCTTTGATGTCCAAGCCGGCAGCTCGTACTTGTTGCGGAATAAACGACGTAACAGTCATACCAGGGGTGGTGTTAATCTCAAGCAGGTTAATCTTCCAGCCTTCGGTCAAGATATAATCGGTACGAATTATTCCTTGGCAACCTAAGATATCGTAGATACGCAAAGTCATTGCTTGCACCTTATCTCGAACCTCATCGGGAATACGCGCGGGCGTTATCTCATCGACTTGACCTTTGTATTTAGCGTCATAATCAAAGAACTCGTTTTTGGAAACGACCTCCGTAACAGGGAATGCCACGGCTTTGGTTTTCGTCTTATAGACTCCGCACGTAATCTCAGTCCCTTTCATGAACGCTTCGCAGATGACCTCGTCTCCCTCTTTGAAAGCAATGTCGATAGCCGGATCGACTTGATCAAGAGTCTTCACTTTCGTACAACCGAACGAACTACCGCCTACATTACTCTTAATAAAACAGGGCAGTCCGACTTGTTCCACCACCTGTTCTGCCGTTGGGCGAGCACCGCCTTTACGCAAGAGGATACTAGGAGAGATATTGATTCCAAAATCTTGGAGGTAGTGGTTGCAGGCAAACTTATTAAACGTCAATGCCGCAGCCAGTACGCCACAACAAGAATAGGGAATACCCATGATATCGAAGTATCCTTGAAGCAGTCCGTTTTCTCCGGGAGTACCATGAATGGTGATATACGCAAACTCAAAGCGAATCTTCTGTCCGT
>JAKSNE010000211.1 GCA_024400135.1 Paludibacteraceae bacterium | reverse complement strand
TATATGCAAATTTTTTTGCATTTTTTCTGTTAGATTTTTTTCATCTACTTGCGTTAAGATTTTCTTCGCGTCGCTAAAAAGTGTCAATTGGCTGAAAGTCAAGCATTTGAAAACTATTTAACGAAGACCCTTCGGTAATCCTTCGAAATTATAATGCCCTTTCCCTAGATACGGTTTTCCCGTTTCATCGGGACAACCATGCGGTCAGGTAACGTTATTACCCTACAAAAGACATTCTACACCAACGCCTTGATGAACTGCCAAGTCATTAGGCCGCAGCAGATGAGTTTGAGGACGGTGCCCGTCATTAGACCTACAAACGAACCCCAACCGGCACGAAGGGCTTCTTGAGAACCTTTGCCCGCTATCAGTTCACCCACAAAAGCACCTACAAACGGACCTAAAACGATTCCCCATGGACCTAAGAACATTCCGACAACAATTCCGACGATACTGCCCCAAGTACCCCATTTGCTGCCACCAAAACGTTTGGTACCCCAAGCCGGTACTACATAATCCAAGACAACAACGGCAATAGTGACAACACCCCAGATGAGTAGCGTCTGCCACGAAAACTGCACCTTATCGGTAGCGTGCAACAGCCACAAAGCTACATACGCCAACGGCACACCCGGCAAGGCGGGAAGAATACTACCTAAAAATCCGATGAGAAGACAAAGAGCTCCTAAAATAATGAGAAAAATATCCATAATTATTTATCATTAAATTTACGAAGTTCTATGAATAACATTATTCCTGCAGTTAACGCAGAGGTGACATCACTAATCGGTAGGCTCCACCATACGCCATCAATCGGGTTTGTGCCAAAGAGCGAGGGCAAGAACAAAGCCAATGGAATGAGGTAGATGACTTGTCTGGTCAGACTCAAGAAAATCGACTTACCCGACATACCAATCGAGGTGAAGAAGTTGCCTGTCACCATCTGGAAGCCCACAAAAAGCATCATACAACAAAGGATACGCATCGGCTTGATACTGGCATCTATCAACGCCTGATCATGCGTGAAGACTTCGGTTATCCAAACGGGAGTCAGTTCCCCAAAGAGGAAGACCAGTCCCATCACAATCGTTGCACAATAAGCCGTGAGTTTGAAGGCGCGAAGCATTCGGTCGTACTGTTGCGCACCATAGTTAAAGCCCACTATCGGTTGCATTCCTTGGTTGAGTCCCATCACAATCATAGCAAACACAAACGTGAAACGATTGATGATACCAAAGGTCGCAAGGGCGATATCGCCTCCGTAACGAACGAGTTGGTTATTGATGATAATCACCACAAAACAGTGGGCGAAGTTCATCAGGAAAGGTGCTGCTCCAATGGCTAACACCCTACGCGTGATATACCCATCTAGTTTCCAAATACCTTTGCGGAAATGCAGCAGTTCGTTGGGGTTGAAGAAGATGGTCATCTGCCAAATAACCGATATCGCTTGCGAGATAATCGTAGCCAAAGCCGCTCCGCGAACGCCCATATCGAGTACGAAAATAAATATCGGGTCAAGGATGATATTCACCGTCACTGCCACAATCGTCGAAACCATCGCGTTCTTGGGATGACCCATAGCCCGCAAGACGTTATTTAGTCCAAAATAAATATGCGTCAACACATTACCAAAGAGGATAATCTCCATATATTCGCGCGCATATTCGATTGTGTTTTCACTGGCACCAAAAGCATAAAGGATAGGATCGAGCCACACCAATCCGACCACCATCACCAAGGCTCCTAAGATAAAATTCATCACTATCACATTTCCCAGCACGCGCGAAGCGGTAGGATAATCTTTCTCGCCCAGTTTGATGGCTACTATCGTAGAAGCACCTACTCCCACGAGCGAACCAAATGCTGCACAGATATCCATAAACGGCTTGGCTACCGTCAATCCCGATAACGCAAGCGCACCACAACCATGACCGATGAAAATCGAATCGACAATGTTATACAGCGAACTTGCCGTCATCGCAATGATGGCGGGTAGCGCGTATTTCCATAGCAGTTTGCGGATGGAGTCGGTTCCGAGTTCAGCGGCGGTGTTCATTGATAGTTTAGAGTGGAGAGTTTAGAGTGTAGAGTAGTTTTTTAGTTTAATAGTTGAAAGTTAAATAAGTGTGACGATATATTTTTAATAAATATTTGCGG
>JAKSNE010000210.1 GCA_024400135.1 Paludibacteraceae bacterium | reverse complement strand
AATCAAGTGGACAACTCTTATGAACTCAAACAAGTTCGTTTAGGCGAGATGTATTTCTTACGGGCTTACGGACATTTCTTGCTCAAACGTTTGTATAAAAACATTCCTTTTGTGATGAATGAGAACTTAACAACCGAGCAATATAACAACCTATCCAACACGGAATTCAGTAACGATGCCGGTTGGCAATTGATTATTGACGACCTTACCAAGGCTTTCAATTCTTTGCCCGTACAACAACCCGAAGTAGGACGCGCCACCAAAGGTGCCGCAGCCGCATTCTTGACAAAAGTATATTTGTATAAGGCGTATCACCAAGATGATCCCAATACCCATGAGGTTACGTCTATCTCGGAGAAAGATTTACAGCAAGTCATCTATTATTCCGATCCTCAATGGTATGTAAACTACGGCTTGGAACCCGATTATCACAACAACTTCCGTCCGGAACCCCAATATGAGAATGGTATAGAATCTATTTGGGCTATTCAATATTCTAAAAACGACGGAACTAAATTTGGTAACATGAACTGGGGCTACGGACTTTGTGTTCCTAATATTCCCGGAGTTACGGATGGCGGTTGCGACTTCTATAAACCAAGTCAAAACTTAGTCAATGCTTTCCGAACGGACAATAATGGTTTGCCCTTCTTGGAAGATTTCAATAAGCAGGACTATAGTATCGCGAACGATTATGCAGACCCTCGCCTGTTCTTAACTGTTGGAATCCCGGGGTGTCCGTACGAGTTCCTACCCAATATGATTATGGCAAAGACATCTACTTGGAGCCGTTCCAATGGACTTTACGGCTATTATGTCAGCCTCAAACACAACGTAGATCCTTTCAGCGAATATATCATCAAAGGCTCATGGTGGGGCAATTCACAAAATCGTATTGTTCTCCGCTATGCAGACGTGTTGTTAGAGAGGGCGGAGGCGTTGGCTCAATTAGATAAATCAGCAGATGCGATTGCGTTAGTCAATCAACTACGTGAACGCGCAAAAAAGAGTGGCGCAACCGGTATTATCGCTAATTATCCTTCTACCTATGGCGTGAAGTTTAATATTGGGCTCTATAACGAAGCGTATAGTAAAGAACAGACCCTACAAATCGTCAAGATGGAACGCCGTCTTGAAATGGGAATGGAATCCGAACGATTCTTTGATCTCGTTCGCTGGGGCGAAGCCGAAACGGTATTAAATAAATACTATGCCGAAGAAACAAACGATTGTTCCATCTACTCGGGGGCTCGTTTCCCAAAAAACAAGGGAGAGTATTTGCCTTTGCCATTTAGCCAGATAGCCGCATCCAATGGTCATTATACCCAAAATATTGGTGGCTGGTAATCAATTGTATAACGTAAAAATATATTGGTTTTATGAAAAACAAATATTGTATATCTATTCTAATCGCATTGGTTGGCTTGTGCGGGCTGACTAATTGCAAAAAAAGCACCTCTAATCTCAATTTGAGTGGAGACTGCTTAGTGGAGCAAATTTGCTTTGAGTCGTCGTATAACGGACATATTGACCTGCCGTCTCGCACGATCACGGTGGTATTACCAGAGAAACTCTCTCGTGATGACCTGCAACTAACCAAACTCCAAATATCTGCGGGAGCGACAGCCAACTATAAAGAAGGAGATCACCTCTGTTTGCGCGAACCCAGAACCCTGCGCGTAACCAACGGAAATGTACTTATCGACTGGACCATCATCGCCAAAAATGAAGAAGCGTTAATCAAGAGTTTCAAGATTAATGATGCATATACGGGTATCATCAATTCCAAAAATAATACTATTTCCGTTTACGTTCCCGAGTCTGTCAATATAACCGCACTCGTACCAACGGTTACGCTCTCCGAAGGAGCAACCATATCGCCGGCTGTAGGTGTCGCAACGGACTTCACTAATCCTGTTACTTACAAAGTGGACAATAACTCTGCTCATAACACGTATGTTGTTACCGTTTACCAAATTGACAAACCCGAAGCACTATACGTTGGCTTAGCAGAAACGTTTGACCAGTTAGGTCCCGAAGAATATACAGCTTGCCAGTGGATGCTTGCTAACATAGGCAATTCGCTCTATGTCTCTTGGGATGACCTCAAATCGGGAGCTGTAGATATTAGCGAATGTAAAGTGATGTGGTGGCACTTCCA
>JAKSNE010000021.1 GCA_024400135.1 Paludibacteraceae bacterium | reverse complement strand
CTGCTGTAGGAGATTATGCTTATCAACGTAAAGAGGACGGTATATTTGTAGTTCCCATTGGCTGTTTGAAACCATAATTCTTTCCTCCGCGCCGTCATCCTCCGCCAACTCCAAAAAGAGGAACAAATAAATCTGTGACAATCACAAAAAGGTAAAATAAATTTGCACAAGTCAGAATTTTGTTGTACTTCTGCAGCAAATTATTATAAATACAATAATTATGGCTGGTTAGTTACCTTCGCCCATGTCTATGACTATTTCTTTGGCGAATGGCTAAAAGGTAGATATTGATGTCCAACTGACCAACGTCTCGCCTGCTTCCTCCGCGCCGCCATCCTTCGCGAGTTACAAAAGGAGAATAGTAAAAGTGGTTGAATTTTGTTTCAACCACTTTTGCTTATAAATTTCATCTTCTTTATCTTGCTAAAATGGATCTCTACTACACTCTCTACGAGGTCCCACAATTATTCCACTTTACCAGTAACTAATAGTTCTATTGTTTGTCCATCACTCAATGTTACAACTATTGTACTCCTAAATGAAACTCCTTGTCTACCATTAGGATTATAAGAAACTATTAAAAATGTTTTTTCTCCTGATGCAATTTCCTTTTTATCCCATTCTAGAGATATATGTGAATCTGTTTTTGTAACATTTTCTATACTTACGTTTCTATCAGATGGGTTTTGTAAACAAAAACGTTTTTTGGCAACTCCTCCTAATATGGGAATATTTCCGAAATCGCGCACAGATTCCTCGAAATATGGTCTTTGGCGCATCGTGGAACGTTGTTGCACAACTATTTTTGTTCGTACAAGTCTCACATTATAAGATGTATTCCAACTACTATTGTTTGACGCATATGTTCTCGCATTGTCTAAGTGTAACAACATGGCATTAGCCTTCAAAATTTGTACTTCTTCGTCCGTAGGTAAACGCCAATCAGAATAGCCATATGAACTATTACGATTTGTAATGTCAATGATATTTGATGGCTTTGAAGTAAATACACCTAAATCCTCAGGAAAAACATATAGATAATCATATAAGATTTGTACAGTTTTATTTTCTTTAATGGAAGGATCCAAATTACGAACAATCTCTCGTGCTGCTAAATCCATTGTTTCACGCTGGCTTTTTCCTGCTGCATGTACTGCCGCACTGGATAATAATTCTCCAGAGATACCAATTAAGCGCAAGTCTACATCATACTCACCAACATTAATTTTAGAAGAACCATCTGAAGCCGTTTTAACATCACTAATGATATAATTGATTGTCCCCACTAAAACCGCATCAACTTGCAATTTATCTGCCATTGCCTTATATTGTGACGTTGTCATAGGTTTTCCATAAAGATTATTCGCCTTGAGCACTTGATCTACCCTAGACCTTTCTATGATGGTGAAATATCCAGACTTGAAGAGTTCTGTAGTTAACATATCTTCTAAGCCATCAACCTGTGCAGTGCTTTGACCGACTCCTGGTTTTATATCTAAAATAGCCATACGAAGTTTTGCATATGTTGGAAGAACATTCGCAGATACAATTAATAGAGCAACAAAAATCAGTTTTCTCATAATAACGTAATTTATAAATAAGACATAATAGCCTCCAAACCTTCCAACTCAAAGATGGCGGTATAAGTATCTTCTCCTTTTTTATACGTTAGCATCAAAAGTTGTTTTGTTTTTATTTGATCTATAATTGATGATGCATTATAATCATAACTATTTAAAAAACGATTATACTTTCCGTATATATTTACTGGAGTAGAACCTTCTTCTATGCTATTCCAAACAAATGCCAAATCAACAGAAATTCCGTCCTCAAAACTAATTTGGAACACATTTAGTTGATGCCCTGCTTCTGATTGACTAGATGTTTTTCCTATAATCGTGTTGCCTCCCGTATCAAAATAAAGCATTTTCGTGCTTGGCAATATGTGTAACGTTACTCCTGTAAGATTGCTCGGATTAAGCCAAATATCAGTATGGTTAGAATTCCATTTCCATTGACCAAATTCATCGGCTAATGAATTACTACCTGAACGCGCTGAGCCATAAGATACAGACCTTTCACGCGTATCGACACTAAATGAAATAGTACGAGTTACATCCCCTGTTAATGTCACAGAATAACTTGAACTAGAACCTATATAATATGTACCATCGCTGTTTATATTTAATGGCCAGACTTCATTGTATGACTTTGATCCACTAGCATGATAGTATTCGGTATGGTCATAGACCCTTTGTGTAGTCTTATGGCTTTGCAATTCTCCACCAAAAAGAACTGCAAAAGTATTATTGGCGACACTGCCTTTATTGTAAACTTCTTCTGTTCTATATATCTTTTCGGAACTAGAATGTGAGCCAGAAATAACAAAATTTGCATTTATAATCATGCGATTATTGGATGCATCCCACGAAACGACACCATTACCTTGTAGGGTTGCTGTATTTCCGGAAGAAGAATAGTCTCCAGAAATACTAACCGTATAATTAGGATGTATTTGAAGTTTTATGCTACTACCAGCATTTAAATTTATAGACTCATATTTTGGAATATTTCTAAAAAATTCCAAAGCCTTTGTAGCATCATTTGCTGCGGACATAAATGTACTACAAAAGAGAAAGAGCATTAATAATAATTTATTTTTCATTGTTGTAAATTTGAATTTTGCCTCCATTTTATTATTCGGCTTTCGGCATACTCCGTAATTGTTTGCAGTCCGTTGCTTAATAATGCACAAAAAAGTGGACTAAACTTTTTAATCCACATTTCTAGGTATCGCCAAACACCGCTGTTGATGAATCTACAAAGTAAAGCCCACTCTAAACGAGTGAGCGTTGAGCTTTACTTCTCATCAACATTGTAAAATTGGCGATTTTAGAAATGTGAGAAACAAAGATAACGCTATATTATCTATTGTGCAAATTTCTTGCTTGTTTTATTTCATAGGCATTATTGATTATTATTTCGTTATTCTTTGACATCGCCTACCGATGCCGGTCAATCATAGGCGGGTGTTATTTCGGTTCAACTTTGTAAATTGTATTGGCACGTTGAACGAATGCCTTGTATGATTCTATCTTATTCCCAATTCAGCCTCTCGTTTATCTACGGAAGCCATCCACTCTTGTTTCAAATTCATAGTTGCCAATAACGCGGCACGAAACTCTTCATCTGAATACATTCTAAAATCTTTTTCCATAGTTTTTATGTTTTTTATATGTTATGCATCGCCTTTACGATGCCGGTCAATCATAGGCAGTTTGTGTTTTGCAGTTTTGCGCTGCAAAGGTACGGATTTTTTTTGATATATGCAAATTTATTTGCAATTTTTATCGCGACGCGAAGAAATTTGTGGGTGATGGGCAAGTTACGTCTGCCGGACAGTAGGTTATTGTACCAGTTCCCAGTGACCACCTTTTTCTGTTTTCTGACCACCTTCCTGACCACCATCCAGCACGTTTTTGTCATTATTCACTTTTCCGATTGCAAAGGTACAACTTTTTTTTTGACATACGCAAATAAAAATGCACTTTTGTGCCTATTTCCACTATCGATAGATGCTATTCAGCGTTTGGGCTAGGCGGATGCCAGCGGCATAAAGTTGGAAATGAACTTCGTCTTTGAAGTCGTAAACGTACTTATAACTGTTGCCGTTCCACTGGTCTTGATATTCAGAAATCTGCCGAACTAATTCGCGCGTCTGCTCCGTTGCCTCTTCTATCGTAAGTTTCTCTAATGTCTTGCGTTGCGCACCTAACTGATCCTCTAACATCTGCGCATATTCGGTATAAGAATAGCCCTCGCGCTCAATAATCCTATCGTCCCAAACGGAGTGCATATTCGTGGGACTACCAAACCACTTCACCTTAATCGTATTCATTCCCGCATCCGAGGTTTTGGCAAGGTGGCAAGGGCAGTACCTATCTCCCGTAAAATGCACTAAGAACCGAAGGGCATCGACGTCTTTCGGGTTCTGTTGTAGCACCGCAATGACGCTGTCGTATCGAGCAAATAACTCGCCACCTATCGGGTCGTCTTGATAATGCCATACGCTTGCTTCCTTATAGATGGTGTCGCTTTTGATCTCGTCTGCCCACGCAGCCCAATACACCAATCCGTGCTTGCCCAGCACGTTATCCACTTTCTTAATGGCTCTTTTAGTTATATGTTTATACGCCACTTCGGCGATAATACGGTGCCCTCTCTGTCCCCAAGCAAAGACGTTGGAGGGGCAAAACATAGATGCAATTAACACTGCTAATAGCAGATTTTTTCTACTCTTTTTCATAATATTCTTAACTCATAATTCTTAATTCTTAATTCATAATTCTTAATTATCTCCAAGGACAAACGCACGGACACGCTCACGCAACCTCTCCCCCTCTTGTCGCGTCAGCGGATTGGACTGCGGCGAGGTCGGATAATCCCACCCAAACAGCACCGGCATATCCGACCAATGGTAACAGCCCAAATGTTTCCCTTCCTCGGGCACGTAAGTGTATTCGTAAAACGTTATCGGTCCCTTATAATGAGCCACAAAACTATCTATCGGCGCATGAAACATATAATCCGTCAACGCCTCGTCAAAACGCTTCCAAAAAGGCTCTTTTCCTTTGGGCACCTTAAACTGAGGCAGACCGTTCTGCTTGGCATAGTTAGCGGCTATCGTGGAAAACAACGGATAAACTCCGTGTCCTACGTTTTGGGTGAACATCCGGCTCTCCTCGCTTGTGTACGAGATAAGCAGCGGTTTTGTGCTCTCGCGCACCGTCAGATAAGGATAGTCCGTAAATAAGTCCCCATCTATATAAGGCGCAAACGGACAACGCGTCTCGCCGCTTACCACCATCCCTCGATAGAACTTCCCCGCCGCTTTCTCAATCCGGTCAACGGAGAGGGACAAGACCTTATCGACATGATTCGTCGATAGACCTAAATAACCTAAGTATTTCTTCGTGCGTTTGCGACTATGTTCAGGACTTAAGAAATGGTCGATACACGGGGAGAAAGCGATTGCTTTAGCAAAGAGCGGTTGTGCCTCTTTGAGTGCCATGAGATTGATGACCGAAGCTGCACCGGCGGACTGACCCATGATAACGATATTCGTGGTGTCGCCACCAAAATCGGCAATGATATCGTGAACGAATTGCAGGGCTTGTAACTGGTCTCTGACACCGATATTAGAGTCGAACCGGTCGCTGAAGTCGTGTAAGTTCAAGAACCCATAGACGTTAAGGCGGTAGTTACAACTCACCACTATTGTATTCGTCTCCCTTGCAAACTTCCCTAATTCGTACATCAATTCATCATTCATCAATTCATCATTTAGCCCTTCAGGGCGGTTCAAGTCATCATTAAACCGCCTTCCGGCTCCGCCGGTATTATACGCCCCACCGTGGTACCACACGATGACCGGTCTCTCAGCGCAGCGGTCCTTCAGTCCTCCGGACGGTCGTTCCTCCGGAACAAACACATTCATATACAGGCAGTCCAAATCGGTATTCTTCGTGCTGTATTTATTGCGCATTTGCGGGCAGTTCTTGCTGCCGTGATCAGCCACCATCACCGTGTCCCAAGGGTTTACGGGTCGAGGAGCACGAAACGCCCATTCGCCAACGGGGGCTTGTGCAAAAGGAATACCGAGATACGCCGTCACCCCATCGCGTTCGATTCCCTCAATGGGTCCGTATAGGGTTTGTACTAAAAGTAAAATAAGTAAGTTTTTCATATATTTGTTCGTATTTGCGCGGGTGTTTGACCAAAATTAAGTCGGACGTACCGACAGAACTGCGACGCGTCGGAGAACCGAAGGCGAAACGCAATCTCTTTGATGGTTAATGACGAGGTTTTTAATAACTTAAGGATCTCGTCGTTGGTCACTTTGTGAATGATCTCCAATGCGGTGTGACCGCTTTCTTGCTTGCTGATGACCGACAAGTACTTCGGCGTAATCGCCAACTGCGACGCGTACCACTGCACATCGTGGTGAATCGTACCGTGTTCGCGCACCAGAAGCACGAACCGCCGCATGAGATCCGACTTGCCCTTCGTCTTTTCCTCCGGCGAGTGCGCGATGTGGTCCTCTAAGTAGGACAAACACTCGTACGCTGCCGCTTGCGCAATGGTGCGTAACACTTGCTTATGGTATGCGGTGTGCTCGTCCTTGAGCAGTTCAACCAACAACTGCAAATACGTGTCTAACAATCTTACGTGCCGGTCGTCTAAGTGGTGAATAGGGGTTGACTGGATATAGCTATATTTCTCCCACCAGTGTGCCTCAAGGTGAAAGCAGTCCAGCATCAACTCGTCAAACAAGTGTTCCGATATACAAATCACTCCGCCCAAGAAATCGCCGGAACGTAGGTAGCGGTTGATTAGCGAATGAGGCATACAGACTAAGAGGTCGTTTGTGCCCATCTCCAACTGACAACCGTTCCACGTCAGTTGCATCTTGCCTTGCTTGCAATAGACAATAGCAAGGAACTGCCCTGTAGCAGGATCGGGATTGGATATCTCGTCGATATTGTCCGTGAGTAAAAATAGTTCGCTCTTGTAAATCATGAGACGTATTGTCAAAATCGACTGCAAAGATACAACTTTTTTTTCAAATATCATATACAAAAAGTCGTTTTTTGTTGTAAAAAATGCTATTTGTGGCAAAAATGCACATTATTATGGACAAAAAGTCCACTGTTATATGAAAAATTTGTAGTAATTTTGCACTCGCAATTAAAAATGATTCGGTATGAAAAAGATTTTGTTAGGAGTTTTTGGTCTCCTTTTCTTGCTCAGTGGTTGTAAAAACGAAGTACAGACAGCCCTTGGTTCGTATTCTTACAAGACATCGGTGTTAGAGAGCACCCTTAGCCTACCCGTTGAAGTGGGGCAGTTAGAAGTCATTGACTTGCACAACGAGGACAGTGTCCTGCTTCTTATGAATGAGTTGGCAGGTCCTGCCTACCAAACGAAAGGCAAGATCGAAGAGAAAAAACTCAGTTTCTCTCCTTTTACGCGCGTTATAAATGTAGAGTCGCGCGACTATCCCACCACCATCAGCGGTTCCGCCACAATGTACGATAATGCTATTGTGTTCGATTATCAGTATTATGGCGAAAATAGAGACACCGTTCGTATCGTTCTAAAAGACACCGTTATCATCCTTGATGACTCGGTTCGAGTGCTCAAAGCTCATGTTCAATCCATTGCAAAAAAGAATAAGTAATGACTAAACAGATTATCATCGGTTGTATCGGTTTATGTTTGGTGGCGTGCCAACCCAAACCGCAGCAACAGATTCAGCCTATACCGGTGCGCGTCACCATCGTTGACACCACCGAATCCATCAACACCCACACCTACGTCGGTCGCGTTCAGGCTCGCCAATCCTCTTCCTTTGGTTTTAACCTCGGAGGACGCGTAACCAACGTGTATTGCAAATTAGGTCAACAAGTAACCAAGGGGCAAAACCTCATGAAGGTGGATGACACCCAACAGCGCAATAGTTTGCGGGCAGCGAAAGCCACGCTCAAGCAAGCGCAGGACGGCTACCAACGTGCCAAGAAAGTGTATGACAAAGGGGGTATTCCCCAAGTAAAACTGATCGATATCGAGACTAAACTCAAGCAAGCGCAGACGATGGTTGACTTGGCGCAACAAGAGGTAGAAAACACCACCTTACGTGCCGCCAACGATGGTATCGTCAGTGCTATCTTTGTGAGTGAGGGACAGATCCTCTTACCTGCCGCACCGGCAGTAGAGATAATGGAGAACGAACAGATGACCGTCGTCATTCCTGTTCCGGAAACTCGAATCGCGCGCATTGCAAAGAATGAGAAAGGTACGATCTCTATTCCTGCTATTGACTTACATTGTACGGGCGAGGTGATAGAGAAAGAACTCACCTCTTCCTCGCCGGCGCACACCTACAACGTCAAGCTGAATATTCTCGACGCATCCACCGAGCAGCTCCTACCCGATATGGTGGCGAAGGTGCAACTCATGAGCGAACAACAGCGTGGTATCATCCTGCCTGCCG
This sequence comes from Paludibacteraceae bacterium, assembly GCA_024400135.1. Lineage (GTDB taxonomy): Bacteria > Bacteroidota > Bacteroidia > Bacteroidales > Paludibacteraceae > Colicola. The sequence goes on along the minus strand of JAKSNE010000021.1, from coordinate 4,761 downwards.
AGTGTATCCAAACCCACAAAAACAGTAAGTCCGTGTGGGTCATCATCGATGGTCAAGCGGAGCGTCGCACGATAGAGACCGGTCGGTTCGTTACCCAAGGGGTGATGGTGATCAAAGGACTTGAAAAAGGAGACATCGTCGTGTTAGACGGTTATCAAAAACTCAGCCGTGGGGCTAAGATTCAAATAATAGATATACAATGACAAAGCGAAATCATATTCAAGCTGCCATGCGAGGGCATAAGATGGTCTTTTTTGTGGTGACCATCCTCTGTCTATTCGGAATTTACGCCCTTATCAAAATGAATAAGGACGAGTTCCCGCAGGTGACGATTCGGCAAGCGGTCGTGGTGGCTATCTATCCCGGTGCCACTGCCCAAGAGATAGAGCAACAAGTGACAGGACCATTAGAAGACTGCCTCTTTTCCTACGAGGAGATAAATAAGAAGTTCACTTATTCCACCACGAAGGACGGTATCGTGTATATCATTACCGAACTCAACCAATCGGTGAAGCGCAAAGACGAGGTGTGGGCAAAGATACGCTCCGGCTTAGACTTAGTCAAACTCACCAAACTGCCCAAAGGCGTTCTCATCGTCTTGGTGGTCGATGATTTTGGTAACACCTCTTCTATGCTCCTTGCCATCGAGAGCGAGGACCATAACCCGCGCGAACTGAACGAATATGCCAAGACCATCAGCAACTACTTGCGCACTATTCCCGAGATGGGAAAAATCAAAGTCTTAGGCGAACAGACCGAGCAGATCGTTGTCGATATAGACATTAAACAGTTAGCCCGTTACGGCATTGACCATAAGTCGCTTTTTGCTATGTTTGCCACGCAAGGACTGCGAACGGTGAGCGGCACCACGGGCAGCCAAGCCGGACAAGCGCAGCTGCACATCGACATCCCTCTCGGTTCGGAATACGAGGTGGGCGAACAGATCGTCTATACCGATCCTGCCACGCAGAGTGTGGTGAGGCTGAAGGATATAGCCTCTATCCATCGCGAGTATAAGGCAGGGTCGTACATTGACTATTACGAACAAAAGAAAGCCTCAGCGGTGATGCTGTCGATTGAGATGCAACCCGGACACAACATCGTCGAGTTTGGTAACGAGATAGACAAGAAGTTAACCCTTGCCAAAGCCGAACTGCCGGCGGATGTGAAGATGCACCGCGTGACCGACCAACCAAAAGTGGTCAACGACTCCGTTGTGTCTTTCCTCAAAGATATCCTCATCAGTATCCTCGTCGTGGTAGCGGTGATGCTCGTCCTTTTCCCGCTCAAGACCGCTATCGTAGCCTCGACCGGCGTGCCTATCTGTACCGCCATTACGATTGGTATCATGTACCTCTTTGGCTTGGAACTCAATACCGTTACCTTAGCCGCCTTGATTGTGGTACTTGGAATGATTGTCGATAACTCGGTCATTGTGGTGGATAGTTATTGCAACTCCCTTCAACAAGGGCACTCGCGTTGGTTTGCGGCTGCCACTGAAGCCACCGACTTGTATGTCCCAACCCTCGTCGCCACCATCAGTATCTTCGGGATGTTCTTCCCGATGAAACTCATCTTAGACGGTCTGATGGGCGAGTTCGTCAAAGATTTCCCGTGGGCGGTGATGTTTGCTTTGATGGCAAGTTTCTTCTATGCCTTTTATGTCACACCGTATCTCAGTACGCGTTTTATCAAGCAGCAACACGCCGGCGAGATCAATTTCTTTGAACGCGGACAGAACTGGTTCTTTGAGAAGTTAGAGCACGCCTACGAGAAAGTGCTGCGTTTCGTCTTTAAGATTCCCGTTATCAGCCTTTTGTTTGCTCTCGGTCTGATTGTGTTAGGTGGGTTCCTCTTCCTGCAAATGAATGTGCAGATGTTACCCAAAGCCGATCGCAGTTGTTTTGCTGTGGAGATACACTTACAGGAAGGTCGCTCCGTACAGGAGTCCGGTGCGGTAGCCGACTCGTTGGCTCGTGTCCTCAATGCCGACCCAAGGGTCGTGAACGTCACCTCGTTTGTAGGCATGGCTTCTCCGCGTTTCCACGCTGCCTACGCACCGCAGATGCCCGCCACCAACTACGCCCAACTCATCGTTAACACCGTCTCGAATAAGGCGACCGAAGAGGTTCTTAAGGACTATACCGAACGTTACGAAAACGCCTTCCCCAATGCCTATGCCCGCTTCAAACAGATGGACTATCAGATTTGTACCAATCCGTTTGAGGTGTGCGTACAAGGACCGAAGATAGAGGACTTAGAGCCGTACGCTGATTCGATCAAACAGTTTATGATGTCCTGTCCCGAACTGATGTGGGTACACAGCAACTACGACGAGACGCGTCCCGCTATTCGTATTCGCCTCAATGCCGACGAGGCTTCGCGCTTAGGGGTGAGCCAGACGTTTATGTCCCTCTATCTGAGTAATGTCTTCAACGGGCAAACGATAACCACTTTCTACGAGCAAAACAACGCCGTTCCCGTCGTGCTGCGTGCCTCGGGGATAGACACACTCGATTATAAACAACTCGAAGACTTACTTATTCCCACTATCTACCCGGGTGTGAGTGTGCCTTTGTGCCAGATTGCGACCATTGAACCCGAGTGGCACCACGCTTCCATCGGACACATCAACGGCGTGCCCACTATCACCATCGGTTGCGACTTAAGAGGCAACGCGTCCGAACCGCAGGTGCAGAAGAAAGTGCAACGATGGATAGAAGACCACGGTATCGACCAACAAGTCACCGTCTTTAACGACGGTTTGACCGGCAAGAACGAGATTATCATTCCCCAAGCCATCTATAGTATCATCGGCGCTTTGTTAGTGATGTTCTTTGTCCTGCTTTACCACTTTGGCAAGTTGTCGATATCCATCTTAACGCTCTCGTCGTGTTTGCTCACGCTCTTTGGTGCGTTCTTGGGAATGCGACTGTTCCACATGGAAGACTTCTCTATTACGGCTATCTTAGGTATCGTCTCGTTGATAGGTATCATTGTTCGTAACGCTATCATCATGTACGAATATGCCGAAGAGCTGCGGCTCAAAGAGCACATGAGCGGTCGCGACGCCGCCTTCCACGCCGGTCTTAGACGAATGCGTCCTATCTTCCTCACCTCTGCCACCACCGCCTTGGGCGTGATACCGATGATCATTGCCGGCACCAGCCTTTGGATGCCGTTGGGTGTGGTTATCTGTTTCGGAACAATCTTCACCCTACCCTTAGTTGTTACTATTTTACCCATTGCTTATTGGAAGTTCTATGCAAGAGATTAAAAAACATATTTGCTTACTTTTATCTATCTGCCCCCTTCTTTTGATGGGGCAAAGTCTGAGTCTTGACTCGTGTCTTCAACTGGCGCGACAGAACAATGCCGAACTGCGTTCCGCCCAACTGGAGGTGAAGAAAGCACAAGAAGTGCGCAATCAAGCGCGTACCAAGTATTTCCCTCAAATCAGCGGTTTAGCCGGTGGTTATCACGCCTTACAACCACTATTAGAAGTTAACCCCAACGACTTAGGCAATGCACAAGCACGCGACTTTCTCAATAGCCTCTATACGGCTTACGGCGAATCGTTAGGACTGAACAACACCTTTGCTATGTTCCGTTACGGAGCCGTAGCAGGCGTAGTTGCCGTTCAACCGATATATATGGGCGGAAAGATCGTTGCCGGAAATAAACTCGCTCAGGTGGGTGTGGACGCAGCGCAATGTCAAGCACAAATCAAAGAGCGCGATATCCTGCTTCAAGTTGAGGAGAGTTATTGGCTCGTGGTCAACCTGCAAGCGAAACAACAACTCGTTTGGGCTACCCAAGCCCTTCTGGACACCCTCGAAGCCAATGTCGAAGAAGCCGTAGCCGCAGGATTAGCCATCAGTAACGACCTGCTTCGCGTCCAACTCAAAAAGAACGAACTGAGCGCAATGCAAGTGCAACTGACCGACGGTATCGACCTCGCCTCCCGCGCCTTAGCCCAATCCATCGGACTCGACAGTGTTTCTATCTCACTCGATTTAGATACCCTCTCCAACTCCCCCTTTAGGGGGTCGGGGGGCAGTCCCGAAACCTCCCTCCTTCAAGACGCCGTCCGGGCGGCTCAACTCAGGCGACGCATGGATCTTGCGGACGCTCTGCCGCATATACTCGTAGGGGGAACGTATAATTACGGCAATGTCATGCGGGTAGAGGGTCTCGACTTACGAGGCAACGGCTGGAAGCAGAACGGCTTACTGTTCGCGTCCATCCAAGTGCCGTTGACCGGCTGGTGGGAGACGGCTCATAAACTCAAAGAGGGACGTTACGCCATTGAACAAGCGCAGTTGCAACAACAAGACCTTAGCGAGAAACTCGTCTTGCGTCATCAGCAGGCAGCTAACGAGGTACATAAACTGAGTTCTCTCTTGGTTCAGATGCGCTCGTCTGCCGAGTTGGCGAAGCAGAACTATCTCTTAGCGCAAGAGAACTATTCCGCAGGACTGAGTTCGATTACCGAGCTCATGGAAGCGCAAACGCTTTATCAAAAAGCCCAAACCGATCTCATCGACGCGCAAATCCAGTACCGCATCGCCCTCCACCGCCTACAAGTCTTGTAAGTAGATTTTCTTGTGATTCTTTTAATTTTTGCAAATATAGCTCCCTCTTAAATAGCATATCGTTGAATATTTTTGTGTCGTGTTACAGAAATTTTCTGCAAAGGTAATGCTTTTTTTTGATATGTGCAAGAAAAATGTGCAGATTTTTGGGAAATCGCACATTTTT
>JAKSNE010000209.1 GCA_024400135.1 Paludibacteraceae bacterium | reverse complement strand
GGGTCGTTGCCACAAACAGCAGCACTATCTTTATAGGTAACACGTAGTAAAAGAGTTCCTATAGAGTCGCAATGTTGGCAGTTCTTAATGGTATCATAGTAAATACCTGGTTCTGAATAAAGATTGTTGAACCATAGTAATGTTTCTTTCCCGTACGCAAGAGTTGTGTCTAACGAACTATAGGTGGTGTCACAATCCACTCGTGGATCAATGGGGTGATCATCTCCGCAGAAATTAGTGACATAGAAAGATAGACGAATAATCGAGTCGCAACCGACACTATTGGATAATGTATCAGTATATTTGCCTCCTACGTTAAGCGTTTGCCCGTGCCAATAGTATGGCAAATCCTCACGACAAATGATAACAGAGGTATCTACAACTGTAGAGGGCGTAATCGTTAAGTGCAAATAAGCCGTTGAATCGCATTGGTGAACCGTTTGAGAAACAAATGTGTAATCGCCTGCTTCGTAGTATTCGTTTCCGTTCCACTTGTATGGTAGTATTGCCGGGCATACGGTAACGGAAGTGTGGCTTTCTGCCGGTTGATAGAGGGTTAAAGAGAGCTGATAATATATACTATCGCATAGGTTGGCATTGCGTAAGGTGTCATAATACAAGCCTTCTTTGTCGCATATCTGTCCATGCCACTCCATCGACTCACTCAAACAGAAAGCGGTGTCTTGATATTGTGTCACTGGAGCCGATGAGGTACAAACATTCAGAATGAAGCGCAAACTATCGCAACTGAAGGCTGTATAATGAAGGGTGTCATAGTAAGTACCGGCATGAGTAATCGTCTGTCCGTGCCATAGATAGGTGTCGTTATAACACATGGTGTGCGTTTCAGTAGAGTCCGTAACAGCTAAATAATCAACATGAAGTGTCACCACCGAGTCGCAACCGTAACGATTGGCTAATGTCTGTGTATAAACACCCGGGGCGTCAATGGTTTGTGCGTACCACTCCAATATGTCGTATTGACAGAGCACGGTATCAATATCTGTTACTGGAATCTCGTCCAATACCACCAAATGCAAGTGACATAACGAGTCACACGAAGCGGCATTAACAAGTACAATCGTAGTATCTACCGAATGACTCCACTCATAGCCGTTCCAACGAAGCGTGTCTCCATAGCACAAGGTGTCTGCCGTTAACGATTCTGTGGGATAATGCATAGCAACAATTAAGTAGAACCGAACAGAATCGCAACCGGTTTGGTTCTTGAGTATATATTCGTACTCGCCTTCCTCGCTAATCGTTTTGTCAAACCAATTGATCTTGTGATTTTGACAAATAAACGTATCTTGTACAATCGTCATCACCTCATCGGTATAACGATTAGCCACCAACGAACCGCGGACAAGGCAGGTGTCGTTTTCTGCCGTCAGTAAACAACCAACCAAACTATCCGCAGTACCTATATACTTATATCCAAATGGTGTGGACATAATCACTTCCTCTTCCGGACAAGCTAAGATCGTGTCCGTGTAGTAAGCGCGTAAAATCAGTGTTCCGATAGAGTCGCAGTGGAAACTATTTGGGCGGAGGGTGTCGTGGTAAATTCCGGGTGTTGAATACATTTTCTCGAACCACATAACACTCTCTCCATATTGAATAGTGGTATCCGTTGTGCTATAAGTGGTGTCACAATCAACGCGCGGGTCAATGGGGTGAACGGGGTCACAGAACGTCGAGGTGTAGTAATAAAGTGTCACCACAGAGTCACACCCTACACTATTTGTCAACCATCGTTGCAGCGTATCCGTTTTGGTTAAGGTGCGTCCATACCAAGTGTACGGCCCATCGGTAACGCAACGAATAACGATAGTGTCTGTCGCCGAGAACTCGCGAACGGTCAGCCTTAGGGTTGCTACCGAGTCACATCCGGCTTGATTGACGAGGTGTACCACATACTGACCGCCTTTGGTGAATGTCTGTCCGTTCCAAGTATAAGGCATCTGCTCATAACAAAGCGTGAGTGAAGTGGTACTATAGGTAATCTTTTTATGCTTAACCGACAAACTCCAATATACGCTGTCGCATCCCCAACGGTCTTTGACGGTGTGATAATAAGTTGTTGGATTATGAATTTCTTGTTCATACCAATAGAAATAATCGTCTTCGCATATTAGGGTGTCCTTGTGTTTGGACACAGG
>JAKSNE010000208.1 GCA_024400135.1 Paludibacteraceae bacterium | reverse complement strand
TATCTGCCTACTCATGCTAACAAGGACGTACCCGTTCTTCTCTCTATTCCGGGAGGCGGGTATCGTTTTGTGTCCATGAAAAACGAAGGCGTTGCTGTGGCGCAATACTTCTGCCCGCGCGGCATTGCCGTAGCCGTACTGAAGTACCATTTGCCCAACGGGCAAGAGAACGTACCCCTCAACGATGCTTGCCGTGCGATGACGATGCTCCGCGATAGTGCGCAGTTCTGGCATCTCAAGTCGGATAAGATTGGTGTCATGGGCTTCTCGGCAGGAGGACATCTTGCCGCTTCGCTCTGTACTAAATATACGTCTGACAAGGCGCGTCCCGATTATGGCGTTTTGGTCTATCCGGTTATCAGTTCCGATACGACTATTTGGCATAAAGGCTCCTTCCAACATCTTGTAGGTAAACAGGCTACCCAAGCCCAATACGACAAGTGGTCGATTGACCGTTGTGTCACCCCACAGACACCTCCTTGTTTCCTCGTGGCTTGCGAGGACGATAAGAGCGTGCCCGTAGAGAATAGCCTCCTCATGTACCAAGCACTGCTTGACCAACACATCGAAACCGAGATGGTGCTCGTCCCACAAGGTGGACACGGCTGGGGCTTTGATAAGCAGATACCCAAACGCGACCTTGTGGATGCGGCTATCACTCAGTTTATCTATGCTCAATTAGGCGATAAGAAGAATGCCGAGATTGTTCGTATCTATCGCGAAAAGATTCGTCGCGAGGAACGCTCGCAAGACTGGGCTAAGTATTATCGTTACCAACAGCAAAACGATAGCCTTATTGCCAATCATATCCCTGTCAAAGCCGTCTTCATGGGCAATAGTATCACCGATAACTGGGGACGTTGGAGACCCGAGTTCTTTGCTAAATACAATTGTGCCGCACGAGGCATCAGCGGACAGACTTCCTATCAGATGTTAGTACGCTTCCAAGCCGATGTGATTGCCCTTCACCCCGAGATGGTCTTCCTGCTTGTCGGAACGAACGATATAGCTTGCAATAATGGTCCCATCTCCGATGAACATTTTATGGACAATATGCGCTCGATGTGCGAACTGGCTACGTTGCACCATATCCGCCCGATCATCTGCTCTATCTTACCCCATCGCTCGTTCTCTTGGAACCATGATGTCACGGGCGTTGCCGAACGGGTCGATCGTATCAATGCCCAACTCAAAGCGTATGCTCAACAGCAAGGCTATGCATATATCGATTACAACACCGTAATGCGTGCCGAGGATGGTGGTATGCGGGACGAACTCAGTAATGATGGCGTTCATCCTTATAAAGAGGCGTATGATATCATGGAGTCTCTCGTTATTCCGTATCTCGTTGAAGACGAGGCAGCTAAGTCGCTTTCTCGTAGCGAACGCATACGTCAAGACTTGCTCAACCCGAACCTGAATCGGGTTCTCGTTGCCTCTCATCGTGCCGATTGGCGTGGCTTTCCTGAGAACTCGTTGGCGGCTATCGAATCGGCTATTGAGATAGGTGTGGATATCGTGGAACTGGACCTGCAAGAGACGGCAGACGGAGAACTTATCATCATGCATGACGAGACCATCAACCGCACCACTACCGGCAAAGGTAAGATTGCCGAAATGACGCTTGATAGTATCCGACACTTCAAACTCAAAAACGGTGTTAACATCAAGACCAATCACCCGATCCCTACCTTGCGCGAAGCCTTGGAACTGTGCAAAGGACGCGTGCTTATCAATCTCGATAAAGCGGATCGTTATTTTGATAAAGTGGTTCCGTTATTAGAGGAAACGGGTACGACGCGTCAAATCATCATGAAGGGACGCAAACCGGCTAAAGAGGTACGTAAACTCTATGGACACTACTTGGATGAGGTCATTTATATGCCTATCGTTGATATGAATGATGCGGCTTCTATTAAGGTCTTCAAAGACCACCTCAAGAGCCAGCCATGCGCTTTTGAACTCTGTTTCAGATCGGATGACCAATATGTTAAGCAGGTTTCTAAAATGGCTGTTGGTAAGAGTCTTATTTGGGTTAATACCTTATGGGATACCCTTTGTGGTGGGCATGAGGATGATAAAGCCCTCCTCGAATCGCCGGATGCTCACTATGGTTACCTCATTGATACCTTGGGCGTGCGCATTATCCAAACCGATCGCCCTGCATTTGTAATCGATTATTTAAAACAGAATAACTTAAGATAATGGAA
>JAKSNE010000207.1 GCA_024400135.1 Paludibacteraceae bacterium | reverse complement strand
CCTGTTTAGCCATTTCGGCAGCCCCCATTTGACAGAGCCCGACACCGTGACCCCAGCCGTGACCGCGAAACTTAAAGTTGAGAGTTGACGCCCTTTGGGCTAGTTTAGAGTGTAGAGAAGCCGTCTCGTTATTAAGTTTAGAGTTGAAAGTTTCTATATCAAACCATGAACTGTAAAGGGTCGAGGGCGAGAGGGCTTGGCGGATGGTGAGTTCGCCGGAGAGGATTTCTGTACGTTTACTACCCACCACCTCCAAACGATTGATGCGCCCACTGACACCTCGTTGTAAGGGGCGCAGTTCAAGAACCGAACCGAAGTCGAGTCCGGTTTTTTGTTTGAAGATAGCTGCCAACTCCTCTGCCGTATAAGTGACCGTCCAATTGTGGTAGTTGTCCTTAGAGCGGTCGAAGGAATTAAGAGACGACCGCCCTTCGGGCTGGCAGACCGCTTCGCTGGCAGACCGCTGCGCTGCAAGATTACAATAAGGACACTCAACGGATTCGAGATAGGGGTGGTGTTCACCCTCCCAGCAAGTCTCGAAGACCTCAGTCTTACCGCCACAACACTTATGGTAGCGACAATCGCAGATTGTCGATAAGTTTAGAGTGGAGAGTGTAGAGTTTAGAGTAGTTTTCCAGTTTAGAGTTGTTAGTACTTGTCCGCAGGTAGCGTGGACGGCTTCGATGGCGCGAGCGTTGCGGCGAGCGATACCGTAGTAACGCTGGCAGTGGTCGTCAGCGCAGACATCGAAGGTGGTGTGGGAGGTGTGACCGATAGCGCGCAAGACCCAACTGCGGGCAATGACGGCTTGCGCCTTGAGCAGTTCCAGTGGTGCGTCGGCGGACATCTCTGACGAGATAACGGAAGTGAGGTAGTCCTCAAGGTCGATGATGTTCACAGCAGTTTGCGTGCCGTCGGGATTGGATACGATTTCCAGTTCGCCCTCAAACTCCTCGTTCTCGAACTGTTGCCAGTGGAAGCCGATACCGATGCGCACATTATGTACAATAAACGTATGCTCCCGCCGCTCAACCTCAATCTTCGGTGCAGTTAATATACCTACTCTAATCTTCATTGCTTATTTTTTTATCTCTCACAGATTTCACAGATTTCTTATCTCGGCATAGCCTCGAACGATTTTTTCTCCGATTTTCTTTTTTATTATTCTTAGCCCTTCGGGCACGATTATTTCCTCCTATTTATTTATTCTCGGATTGTGAGTAAACTCCCATCCATACATAAATCAATAGTAGGGGCTGGTTCACTTCGTTCACTCGCCGTGTCTGCGTTCCGCATCCACAATAAGGGCTTATTTGCGGTTTTATTCCACAGATAATTATTGTTTATTCCTCCTCACATCTGTGTAATATATCCATATATAATTTATTATTAGTGCCGTTAGGCATGGGATGTGACGTTAGGAACATTCCATTTTTTAGTTCTTCTTTTTTGGATGTGAAAGTTTTTACTTACAACAGACAAAAAAAAGAAATAAAAAAATAATAAATTATCAATCAATCAGTGAAATCTGTGGAATCTGTGAGAGATTTTCTTCTCGCTTGCAGTTCCCATGTGCGGAGGCGATCCTTGTAGAGGTTATTGCGATTCATTTCCTCAATAGAGCAGTTCGCATCGGAGTTATGATCCCAACGACGACAGAGATAAACCACATCGTAGATTCGACCAATCTTATACTCGCGGCTGATTCGCAACGCCACCGCATAATCCTCCCCGTACTTCGTGGTGGGGAAGTCAATCGAACGTAGGATATCCGTGCGGAAAGCACGCGGAGCACCTAACCCGTTGATTCGTAAGGCGTTATTCATTCCATTTTCGGGAGTCCACTCGCGATGTTCGATAATCATAGGCGTAGGCTGTAAGTTGGCATCTACTATTTGATATGTACCGATAACCATCGCGTAGTCGCCCTCATTGAAGGCATCAATAAACCGCTGAACGGTTGTCTCGTCCTTATACGCGTCGTCGCTATCGAGTTGCAAAGCTATCTGACCACACCTCGGGTCGTGGATAGCCACGTTCCAGTTGCCGCCGATGGCGTGCCAAGTGGGGTCTTGGTGGAGGACGATAAGACCGGCTGCGCCTGAAACGCCCTGCGGGCTACCGCTACGCTGTAAGACCGCTTCGCTGAAGGACTTTTCGAGTTCTTCAAGTATCTCTTTCGTGCCGTCGGTGGAGTTATCATCTACGACGATGACATTATA
>JAKSNE010000206.1 GCA_024400135.1 Paludibacteraceae bacterium | reverse complement strand
GAAACTACCAAATAAAAATATATTTTTGGGTTATTTTGCTTAAAAAACAAAAATAAATTTGCACATCTCAAAAAAAAGCAGTAATTTTGCAGTCCGAAAACAAACACAATCTTCTTTTATGTTTATTATCGGCATTGCAGGTGGTACCGGTTCAGGCAAAACCACCGTAGTCAAAAAACTCACAGAACGTCTCCCGAAAGGGGAGGTAGTCGTTATCCCATTAGACTCTTACTACAACGACTCTTCGGATGTCCCTGTAGAGGATCGTCAAAAAATCAACTTTGACCATCCCGACGCCTTCGAATGGAAACTGCTTCGTCGTCACCTCCAAGAACTCAAAGAGGGTAAGTCCGTAGAACAACCAATCTACGACTATATCACCTCCACCCGTCAACCCGAGACCGTACACATTGAGCCTAAAGAGGTGATTATCGTCGAAGGAATCATGACCTTATGGGACAAGCCTTTACGCGACCAGATGGACCTCAAGATCTTCGTGGACGCGGATCCGGACGACCGCCTTATTCGTGTCATCGAGCGCGACATCGTGGAGAGAGGACGTACCACCGAAATGGTCATTGAGCGGTACCAACGTGTGCTCAAGCCCATGCACGAGCAGTTTATCGAACCTTGCAAACGGTTTGCAGACGTGATTATTCCGCAAGGAGGGCATAACAATGCCGCAATCAATATGATGAGCAAGTTCATCAAGCAACAACTGCGTGGCGAATAACCTATTCATACAGCTTTTTTGGACTTATCTCAAAATCGGAACTTTCACCATCGGTGGAGGATACGCAATGCTCCCTCTCATCGAGCGAGAAGTGGTAGATAAGCACCATTGGATTGACGCTAAAGAGTTCGTCAATATGATTGCCTTGGCGCAAGCCGCACCCGGGCTGATTGCCGTCAATTCCGCCATCTTCATTGGTTGGAAGATCTACGGCTGGAAAGGTATCGTGGCAACCGTCTTAGGTGCTGTCCTGCCATCGTTTGTTATCATTCTACTCGTTGCCGTACTTTTCAAAGAGATACAACACAACCCGACTGTAGAGGCTATCTTTAAGGGCGTTCGTCCTGCCGTAGTAGCCTTGATTGCAGCCGCAGTCATCCGAATGGCGAAGAATATATGATTTATTGGCAACTGTTTATATCGTTTATTAAGGTTGGTTTCCTCGGTTTTGGCGGAGGAATGGCTATCCTTTCGCTCATCCAGCACGAAGTGCTTCGGTATGGTTGGATGACCGAGACGGAGTTTGCCGATGTGGTGGCTATCTCCCAAGTCACGCCGGGTCCCATTGGTATCAACTGCGCCACCTACGTAGGTTATACGGTGACGGGTAGTGTGTGGGGAAGTGTGTTGGCGACCACTGCCGTAGTTCTGCCGAGCCTTATTATTATGCTCACTATCTGTTGGGCGTACAAGAAGATACAAGACAAGTGGAACCAAACCAAAACCTTCCAAGTGACGATGCGCATCATCCGTATCCTTGTGGTCGTCCTTGTCGCTCATGCTGCTTATACGTTGATGACTCCTGCGATGTTCATTGATTGGAAGAGTTGGACCATCTTCGGAATCGTACTCGGATTGATGGTGCTGCCGATGTTCTATAAAAACAAAGTGACCGAGATTCTCAGTCACCCTATTTTGTTGCTTTGCGTTTGTGGAATGGTCGGTTATTTCCTTTACGCTTAAACCGCCCACCTTTACCTTTTGACCCGCTCTTAGGCACAAAAGGCGGAGGCGTCTCGCCTAATTCCGCAGGAACGGTTAGGCGTTCTATTTTTTTCTGTAAGAATCGCTCTATCTTATCAAAGAACCGCTGGTCGTCTTGACTAACGAGTGTGACGGCTACGCCGGTGTTCTCCGCCCGAGCCGTTCGACCAATACGGTGTACATAGTCCTCTGCGTCCCTCGGCACATCGTAGTTGATGACGAGCGGTATATCGTCCACATCAATGCCTCGCGCCACGATATCCGTTGCGACTAACACACCCACCTTTCCATTACGGAAATCGAGCATAACTTCGTCGCGCTCTTTCTGCTCTAAGTCGGAGTGCATAGCTCGCGCGTCAATATGCTGAGACCTAAGTGCCATCGTTAAGTCTTTAACCCGCTGTTTCTTCCCTGCAAAAAGGATGACCTTGTGCGGTCCGTCCTCTAATTCCGAAAGGATATACCGCAGCATCTTCGGTTTCTGTCCCTCATACACATCCGCAGC
>JAKSNE010000205.1 GCA_024400135.1 Paludibacteraceae bacterium | reverse complement strand
AACGCGCACGTTCCGCTTCAACACCTTCGGTGTGCCTTTTTTCCATTGCAGTAAGTATCTCTTTATGCACAATAAAAGCGCCAATACCTGCAACCACAATTCCTGCGATGAATGACAATAAAATTTCCATAATTGTATGTGTTTATCGTTGTTTCCAAGCTTCGTAATCGGAATAGGAGCCTTCGTACCATGTCACATTCCCTTGTCCGTCGTATGCCAAGATATGGGTGCAGATACGGTCAAGGAACCAACGGTCGTGACTGATAACCACAGCGCAGCCGGCAAAGTTCTCCAAACCTTCCTCTAATGCACGCAAGGTGTTGACATCAATATCGTTGGTAGGCTCATCGAGTAAGAGCACGTTGGCTTCGGACTTGAGCGTTAAGGCTAAATGCAAACGGTTACGCTCCCCACCCGACAAGACACCGCACTTCTTTTCTTGGTCCTGACCGGTGAAGTTAAATCGGCTCAGATAGGCTCGGGCATTGATTTCACGCCCTGCCACGCGAATAAACTCCGTACCGTTGGCGATAGTCTCATAAACCGTCTTTTCGGGGTCGATGTTCGAGTGAACTTGGTCCACATAACCAATCTTCACGGTCTCTCCGACTTCAAACGTTCCGGAAGTGGCGGTCTCCAAGCCCATGATCATGCGGAAAAGTGTCGTTTTACCGGCACCGTTAGGACCAATCACACCAACGATACCGTTGGGCGGTAACATAAAGTTCATGTGGTCAAACAAGACGCGCTCCCCAAAGGCTTTGCTCACCTCTTTGGCTTCAATGACCTTATTGCCAAGACGCGGACCATTCGGGATAAAAATCTCCAGTTTCTCCTCGCGCTCCTTCTGCTCCTCGTTGAGCATCTTATCGTAAGCGGCAAGACGTGCCTTACCTTTGGCTTGACGGGCTTTAGGAGCCATACGAACCCACTCTAACTCGCGTTCAAGGGTCTTACGACGCTTAGAGGCTTGTTTCTCCTCCATCGCCATTCGAGCCGTCTTCTGCTCAAGCCAAGAGGAGTAATTGCCACGCCAAGGAATACCCTCGCCACGGTCGAGTTCGAGAATCCAGCCCGCTACATGGTCTAAGAAATAACGGTCGTGGGTGATACAGATAACCGTTCCTTTGTAGTCTTGCAGATACTTCTCTAACCAATCAATCGATTCGGCATCGAGGTGGTTGGTAGGCTCATCAAGCAGTAAGATATCGGGTTGTTGGAGAAGCAGTCGGCACAAAGCGACGCGACGGCGTTCGCCTCCGGAAAGAATCGTGACGGGTTGGTCGTTAGCGGGACAACGGAGAGCCTGCATCGCTTGATCGAGGTGGTTGTCGATGTTCCACGCGTCGGAAGCGTCAAGTTTATCTTGCAGTTCGGCTTGGCGAGCCAGTAGTTTGTCGTAATCCGCTTCGGGATTGGCAAAGGCGTTGTTTATCTCATCATACTCGTGCAGCATATCCATGATAGGTTGTACACCCTCTTGCACGCACTCGCGGACGGTTTTGTTGGGATCCAGTTTGGGGTCTTGTTCCAAATAGCCTACGCTATAGCCCGGGCTGAAGACCACTTCGCCATCGTATTCTTTTTCGACTCCGGCGATAATCTTCATCAGCGTCGATTTACCGGCACCATTGAGACCGATGATACCAATCTTAGCGCCATAGAAGAAACTAAGGTAGATATTGTTTAATACACGTTTTTGAGGACCGAAGTTCTTACTAACTCCGACCATTGAGAAAATAATCTTTTTATCGTCCATATTGTGTGGATTTATTTAACTTCTACACCCATTGTATTATATAGGTGTTCGCCTTGGCGGATATAGATCTCGCCATCAATCATGACTTTCTTGCCACATTCAAGACAAGGTTCGTCCAATGGTTGGGCGTAGATGGCATTTATATCCGTGTGACTACCCTCGTTCCAACCATTAGGATGGTCTTCGAAGTCTGGGTCGTAAGCACTCACTAAGTAATCGAAGTTAAGTTCTTGGTCCTTCTTCTCTCCCCAAAAGAACTCCGCCAAATAGGGATAGTCGATGAAGGGATTACGATTTCCTTGTTTCTTCTCAATAGCGTCATTACGGGCTCTCTCTTTATCGGACACAGGGTCTTCACGGTGCCATTTCATAAGCAAAGCAATGGAATATTTCGATAATCCATAACCACTGGCAGAAGTACAAGTAGAGGTGAACATAGTGCCACCTTCAGATTGGGTGATATTCG
>JAKSNE010000204.1 GCA_024400135.1 Paludibacteraceae bacterium | reverse complement strand
TTTTTTTTGCAGATACGCAAATTTTTTTGTAACTTTGCAAGCGAAAATGAAAATTGCATTCACAACACAGCTACCAAAGGAAGGTTTTGAGCGCCTTTTAGGTCATAAATTGCACGTCGCGCTAAGTGATGCGGATGTGCTTGTGAGTACGTTCGATTATCCGGTGACGCGAGCGATGATTGAGTCGATGCCGCACCTGAAATTGATTGCTAATTTTGGTGTAGGATATAACAATATCGACTTAGAAGTTTGTAAAGAACGTGGCATTCGAGTGACGAACACACCCCAACCGGTCATTGAACCGACAGCGGAGTTAGCCTTTGCGTTGATGCATGCGGTAGCACGTCGCACAGCGGAATTGGATCGTAAGGTGCGCATTGATGCGGCAGAGCCGTTTGGGGTGATGAATAACTTAGGTCGATCACTCTATGGTAAGACATTAGGAATCATTGGGTTAGGTCGTATCGGTAAGGCTGTAGCACGTCGCGCTATTGCATCAGGAATGACGATTATCTATCACAACCGCCATCGACTGAGCGAAGAAGAGGAAACGACTTACCAAGCGCGATTAGTGACGAAGGAGGAGTTATTAGAGCAGTCGGACTTTATGTCGTTGCACCTACCCTATACGCATGATTCGCACCATATAATAGGGGCTGAGCAGTTGAAAAAGATGAAGAAGACCGCTTTCCTTATTAATACCGCGCGCGGCGCACACGTAGATGAGAGAGCTTTGGTAAAAGCATTGCAAGACGGCGAGATTGCCGGTGCAGCGATGGATGTATATGAGTTTGAACCAAAGATAAGCGAGGAACTAAAAACGATGGATAATGTGGTTCTTTCTCCGCACGTAGGGACAGGAACGTGGGACGACCGTTTGAAGATGTGCGAGAACGTGACGGACAATATCCTCGCGTTTGCTAATGGACAAGAAAACCAAATGAATATAGTACTATGAGTATTACAGATCGATTTTTAAAGTATGTCAGTTTCTGCACCACATCGGACGAAGAAACAAACATGACTCCCTCCACACCGGGGCAAATGACGTTTGCCAAGTACTTGAAAGACGAGTTAACGGCTTTAGGTATGCAGGAGGTTGAGTTAGACGACAATGGGTATATTATGGCTACCCTACCCGCTAATGTGGAAGGCAAGCCCACCATTGGTTTTATCGCGCACATGGATACGGCTCCCGATGCCAGTGGTAAGAACATCCACCCGCGGATTGTGAGTCAATATGACGGCAAAGACATCGTTCTCAACGAGAAAGAGAACATCGTGTTAGAGACAAGTAAGTATCCGGAGATCTTACGTTACGAAGGTCAAGACATCATCGTGACGGACGGCAAGACGCTACTCGGTGCCGACGATAAAGCCGGTATCGCGGAGATTGTGAGTGCTTGCGAGTATCTAATCCATCATCCTGAAATCAAACACGGAAAGATCCGCGTGGGTTTCACGCCCGATGAGGAGATTGGTCAAGGAGCCGACCATTTCGATGTACAAAAGTTCGGATGCGATTTTGCATATACGATGGATGGTGGTGCAATTGGCGAGTTAGAGTTTGAGAACTTCAACGCTGCGGCTTGTAAGATTCGCATTCATGGAACGAACGTTCACCCGGGCTATGGCTATCATAAGATGGTTAACTCAATGCGCA
Organism: Paludibacteraceae bacterium; assembly: GCA_024400135.1. Taxonomy (GTDB): domain Bacteria; phylum Bacteroidota; class Bacteroidia; order Bacteroidales; family Paludibacteraceae; genus Colicola. The sequence continues at coordinate 570 of JAKSNE010000204.1, read as the reverse complement.
TCGCCTATCAGTTAGCGGTGATGTTACCTCGTTGGGAGACGCCCGAACACACGCAAGGTTACGAAGGATTCTACCACCTAATCGGAATGACAGGAACGGTGGAGGAGACAACGCTGAACTATATCATTCGCGATCACGATAGGATCCGTTTTGAGAGCCGCAAACGCGAGATTGAGCACCTTGTTCACAAAGTCAACCGCGAATATGGCGAGGGCACCGCAGAGATTGAACTACGCGACCAATACTATAACATGCGAACGAAGATCGAACCGGTGATGCACATCATCACGCTGGTAGAAGAATCCATGAAAGAGTTAGGCATTGTACCAAAGGTACAACCTATTCGTGGCGGAACAGATGGCGCACGGTTATCGTTTGAAGGACTGCCTTGTCCGAATATCTTTGCAGGAGGAGAAAATTTCCATAGCAGGTTTGAGTACCTCCCTATCCCATCCTTAGAGAAAGCTTCCCAATTAATCATTAAAATTATAGAAAAATGCTAAAAAACACACCTTTTACTGAGACGCACATTGCGCTCGGGGCCAAGATGGCTGAGTTTGCAGGCTTTAA
>JAKSNE010000203.1 GCA_024400135.1 Paludibacteraceae bacterium | reverse complement strand
AACCGGGGTTTACGGCGTGAGAGGCCGTTGTCCTAGGCCACTAGACGATAGCACCTTGGGTGGACAGTACTTTTCGGGGGCCCCGATTAGTACACTTTCGTGAAAGCGAGTGCAAAAGTACTACTTTTTTTTTATATACGCAAATTTTTTCGTAATTTTTTTGCAAAAAAAGTGAAAAATGACAAATAAATTTGCTAGTTTCGAGAAATTTTAGTAATTTTGTACGCTTTTTTAATAACTGACTCACCATGTTAGACAAAAACTTTGGATACGTCCGCGTAGCCGCGGCGGTGCCCACACTCAAAGTGGCGGATTGCGCTTCGAATGCGCAAGAGATTAAGCACATGATTGATGAGGCGGTAGAGGAAGGGGTAGAGGTTATCTGTTTTCCCGAACTCAGCCTTACCGGTTATACGTGCGGAGACTTGTTCTTTACTCAGAGTTTGCAACAAAACGCCTTGGCGGCGTTGGAGGATGTTTGTAACTACACCCGTGGCAAGTCCATCATTACGATGGTGGGCGCTCCGCTGAAGGTGGATAATAACCTCTTCAACTGCGCCTTCGTGATAACCGATGGCGAGATCATTGGTGTTGTTCCTAAGATTAACTTACCCAATACGGCGGAGTTCTACGAGAAACGCTGGTTCACTTCCGGTCGCGCTACGTTGGAGCGCACGGGCGAAGGACTGCGTCCTCGTATCCCTACCATCGAGTTATGGGCGGGACCTGTTCCTTTTGGACCGGACTTACTCTTCCTCACGCGCGATTATTGCTTTGGTGTGGAGCTGTGCGAAGATCTGTGGTCGCCGCTGCCTCCTTCCACCCAACTGGCAATTCAAGGGGCGGAGATCATCTTCAACCTCAGTAGTAGTAACTGCGTCTTAGGCAAACACGCTTATCGTCGCGAGATGATTAAACAACAGTCCGCTCGCGTGCATAGCGGGTACGTCTATACGTCCTCGGGCGTGGGTGAGTCTTCGACCGACCTTGTCTTCTCCGGCTCTACGTATATTGCTGAGAATGGGGATATGCTCGCCGAAGGAGAGCGTTTCTTACACCGCTCGTCAATGGTGATCTCCGAGATAGATATCGAGCGCCTGCGTACCGACAGACAGCGTAATACGAACTTCACGAAGGACCAGCATGGTCATTATCGCAAGATCAATGTGGCTCCTATCGAGAACGAAAACGGCTATACCGAACCGCTGCATCGTAAGTTCTCGCCCACACCGTTCTTACCCTCCAAAGAGGATACCGATTCCTATTGCTCAGACGTGTTCTCTATCCAAACCAGTGCTCTGGCGCACCGTTGGGAGCACACCCACGCCGAGAGCCTCGTCCTCGGTATCAGTGGTGGACTGGATTCTACATTGGCTCTGTTAGTGAGTGTAATGACGGCAGATATGCTCGGCTACGACCGCTCGCGGATATTAGGCGTGACTATGCCCGGGTTCGGTACGACGGACAGAACGTACTCCAACGCTATCGCGATGATGGAGCAACTCGGTATCAGTATCCACGAGATACCGATTCGCGAGATGGCGACCCAACACCTGCACGATATCAATCACGACATAGAGACTCGCGACATCACTTACGAGAACGCACAAGCGCGTATCCGTACGCTCGTACTCATGGATCTCGCTAATAAGTATAACGGCTTAGTCATTGGTACGGGCGACCTGAGCGAACTGGCATTAGGGTGGGCTACGTACTGTGGCGACCAGATGTCGATGTACGGTATCAATGCCGGTATTCCTAAAACGTTAGTGCGTTTCTTGGTGCGCTATGCAGCCGAAAACCTCTTTGGCGAGGAGATGCGCTCGATTCTGATGGATGTGGTCGATACACCTGTTTCGCCCGAACTGCTTCCGGCGGATGAAAATGGCGAGATAGCACAAAAGACAGAAGAACAAGTAGGACCTTACGAGTTGCACGATTTCTTTGCATATTATTTCTTGCGCTACGGCTTTGGACTGCGCAAGACCGCGTATATGGCTTCTCTCGCGTTTGAAGACCAATATACGGAGGAGGAGATCGATAAATGGATTCACATCTTCATTCACCGTTTCTTCACGCAACAGTTCAAACGTTCCTGCTTACCCGATGGACCGAAGGTGGTGAGCGTCAGCCTCTCGCCTCGCGGTGATTTACGAATGCCAAGTGATATAAACGAATTTGAAAACATTAAAGACTAATATTTCCGTATTACCCTATAACACTTTCCACCTCGATGGAAAAGCAAGGGAAGTGATCGAAT
>JAKSNE010000202.1 GCA_024400135.1 Paludibacteraceae bacterium | reverse complement strand
GGATACACTTCCGTCACAATCACTTCTTCGATACTGTCGCAGCCCATGCTACTGGTGAAGGTAATGGTATCGCGACCCGCTTTGCTGTACGTCTTGCCATTATATTCAATGGTGCTTCCTTGACAGAGCGAGAAGTGTTTGATTACCCATGATTTAGGACCAACCGTCAAGTGCAGGTGCATGATAGAGTCATTGCCTGCTTGGTTCTTGTACGATGCCGTATAGTCGCCCGTAGTATTATACGTTTGACCTTCCCAAACATACGCCTCACCCTCGCAGATGGAAGCGTTTTGGTAGATGTGGTCCACATGAACCATCTGAACGGTGAGATAATAGATACTATCGCAACCGGCAACGGTCTTATGTTCGTCCGCGTAGGTGCGTCCCTCCGAAATAGTCTGACCATGCCACTGAGTAGTAGTGCCCTCCTCTAAGCGGATGGTGTCGTATTGATAGAACGGATAGGTCTCGGTAACGATAACCTCAACGATACTATCGCAGCCGTGTCCGCTTGTGAAGAGAAGCGTATCACGACCGGATGTGGTATAAGTCTTGCCGTTGTATTCAATGCTACTACCATGGCACAAAGTGAAGGACTTGATTACCTTGTATTCGGGTAGGATAACGAGGTGCAAGTGCATAATCGAATCCGAACCCGCTTGGTTCGTGAAGCGTTTCTCGCGAACGTATTCACCGGAGACGTTGAAGGTCTCGCCCTCCCAAGTGTAAGTCTCGCCATAGCAGATGGTGGTGTCTTTGTATATATGGTCAACGTAGTAGAGCTGAACATAGAGTTCATAGATACTGTCGCAACCGGCAACGGTCGTGTTTTCGTCCTTGTAGGTGCCACCGGTGCTGATGGTCTGACCATGCCATTGAGTGGAGGTACCGGCTTCCAGTTTTAAGGTGTCATAGTGGTGGAACGGATAGGTCTCTATCACGATCACCTCCTCAACACTGTCGCAACCGAGCGTGCTGGTGAAGGTGAGGGTATCACGACCCGCCTTATTGTAGGACTTACCGTTATATTCAATCGTTCCGCCTTGGCAAAGCGAGAAATGTTTAATCACCCACGATTTGGGGTTGATGGTCAAGTGCAGGTGCATGATAGAGTCATTGCCCGCTTGGTTCTTATAAGACTCCGTATAGTCACCGGCAGTGGTATAAGTCTTACCTTCCCACGAATAGGTATCGCCCTCGCAGATAGTGGCATTTTGGTAGATGTGATCCACATGAACCATCTTAACAAAGAGTGTGAAGATACTATCGCAGCCGTACTCATCCTTATATGTTCCTGCTGTCGAAATCGTCTGTCCGCGCCATTCGCGTGTAGTACCCTCTTCTAAGTTAATCGTGTCCCTAAAACAGATGGGGTGCTTGATGTTCACAACCACTTCCACCACGCTATCGCAACCTAATACGCTGGTATAATGCAGCGTATCGCGTCCGCTTTGGTTGTATGTCTTGCCACCGTACGAAACGCCCGAACCTTCGCAGAAGAAGAGCTGTTGAATCGTCCAATACTTAGGCAACATCGTAAGAGTCAGATGATAGATGGAGTCCGTACCATATTGGCTGGTATACTTAGCCGTATAGGTATAAGTGCCCTCCTTCTCTTCGCTAATCTTCTGATTATGCCACTCAAACGCATCGCCAAAGCAGATGGTGGAATCTTGGTAGAAGTTATACGTCGGTTTTTCATAAACAACCAACGTGTAGGTACTATCGCAACCATTGACAGACTCGTACGAATCGGTGTAGGTCCTAAATTCAGTGATCGACAGTTTGTGCCAAGTTATCGTTTCGCCTTTGGCAAGATAGACGGTATCAAAGAACTGATACGACGGATTCTCATAGATAGTGAGAACCAACAGGCTATCGCAACCAAAGTGCGATTGATAAGTGAGCGTATCCCTACCCGCTTGCGTATAAGTGTGACCGTTATACGTCACGCCACCGCCATGACAGAAAGAGAGTTGTTTATACTCTACAATGCGAGGCAGAACCGTTACATGTAGGTTAATGATGGAATCCGTACCATAAATACTTTGCAACGTAGCTTTATAATCCTTCTCGCCGGCTTCGGTAGCATTGATGTAGAGGTTATTCCACGAAAAACTCTCGCCAAAGCAAACGGTTGTATCTTGATTGATCGTATAGGAAGGATCCACAAACAAAGTCAACGTATAAACGCTATCGCAGCCCTCGATGGTCTTGAACGGGAGTTCGTACGTTCCCGTTTGGTCGTAGGTCTGACCATGCCA
>JAKSNE010000201.1 GCA_024400135.1 Paludibacteraceae bacterium | reverse complement strand
TTAGAACGAAGACCGTTCGGTAATCCTTCGGTAACCCTTCGGTGATCCTTCGGTCAGCTCACGTGATTACACCACAAAAGGTTATTTCCAGTCCTCTAAACACTGACGGAGCCGTTGGTGGTCATAGCCAAAACAGGCTTCGAGGTATTCAGTGTTTTGGATATGGACAATCTCCCCTTTTGCATTCAGTATTACCCACACAGGAAAACCGAAACGAGCGGCATTATTGAGGCGTTCGTTCAGTTCCTGTGAGGGAGCATCGTCTTTACCTGCATAGAGTACGTGGATATAAACATAGTTCTCATCTATGAATTGCGTTAAGGCGCTATCCGCAGCAATCTCCTCATTGAGTTTGCGGCACCATTTGCACCAGTCTCCGCCCATTTGACAAAGCACTTGTCGATGGGTATTAGCTGCCACAACTACAGCCGAGTCAATTCGCGCAATCTCGGGATTAGCATGTTGTTTGGAACATCCGATCCAGTTCATACTCGCTGCCACCAGCAGCAGGATGATAATGTTTTTCTTCATTGTCAATGAGTGGTGAGCAAAGATTATTACAAGGATTGGAGGGTCTGTTGGAGCCACTGCCAGCAACGGGCGGTGGAGGAGACACTCAGTTTCTCTTGAGGCGAATGAACTCCTACCATTTGCGGGCCTATCGACACCATATCCAAGTACGGATATTTCTCTAAGAACAAACCACACTCCAAACCGGCGTGAATAGCCAATACCTTCGGCTCCTCGTGGAAGAGGTCGATATAGGCTTGTTTGGTTATTTGAAGCAGTTCGGAATGGGTGTTGGGTTTCCAACCCGGGTAGCCGTCACCGTGGGTGACTTCGTCACAAGCCGTTGCTAAAGCACTCTCAACGATGTTCTTGATATCGTGTTTCTTGCTCTCTACGGCACTGCGTTGGGAGGTGTTGATCTCCACATAACCATCCTTCACCTTGACGGAAGCTAAGTTCGTTGAAGTCTCAACCATGCCCCTAATGTCCCTACTCATCTCAATCACGCCGTGAGGACAGATATAGAGGGCGCGAATCAGTTTCTCGGTATCCGCCGGTTGGAAGAAACGCAAGCCGTCGGTGATGGTGCTGTCGAGGTCAATAACCATATCTTTTTCCACATCCTTAATCTCGGCTTCTATCTCAGCGATATATAGGTTCAAAAGGATACGCAGTTGCTCTTTTTCCGCCATCGGAACAGCGACGATTGCTTCCGCCTCACGAGCGATAGCGTTACGTAAGTTTCCGCCGTTGATAGCACTCAGGAGCGCACCTTTGATAGCGGTCTTGGGATTGATAAAAAGACGATAGAGGAAACGAACGAGGATCTTATTGGCATTGCCACGACCTTTGTTGATGTCCTCGCCGGAGTGACCACCCATGAGACCGCCGACTTTGATGCGAGCGGCAAAGAGGGAAGTCCCCTCCCGACCTCCCCCTGCAGGGGAGGAGATAGGTAATGGTTGATAGTGCATTTTTGCTAAAGTGTCGATACCGCCGGAGCAGCCGATGAAGATCTGTCCGTCGTCCTCGCTATCGAGGTTAATGAGGCGTTTGCCGTGGAGATAACCCTCTTGCAGTTTGTTCGCACCGGTAAGACCCGTCTCCTCATCAACGGTGAAGAGCGCTTCCATAGCCGGGTGCTGAAGGGTCTTAGATGTCAAAGCCGCCAAAGCGAGGGCAATACCGATACCGTCATCGGCTCCGAGAGTAGTACCTTTGGCTTTGATCCAATCGTCCTCCACATACGTATGGATAGGGTCATTGAAGAAATCGTGTTGGGTGTCGTTGTTTTTCTCGCAAACCATATCTATATGGGCTTGCAGGATAATCCCCGGATGATCCTCATAACCGGGCGTGGCGGGAACGCGCATAATGACGTTCATGGCTTCGTCTGCCACACATTCGATGGCGTGCTCTTTAGCAAAAGCTTGGAGCCATTGGCTGATTTGCTCTTCGTGTTTAGACGGACGCGGGATACGCGTGATAGCATCAAAGATAGTAAAAACCTCTTTGGGTTGAAGATCGAGTACGTTATTCATGATACATTTCATTTTTTAGGGTTTGTAGATATTCGTTAGGAAGATGGAGGCGGTTCGGTCCCTTCGGATTGCCGTAAGCATTGCGCAGGAACTGCCCGTCCTTCATTTTACGCTCTTGTCCATCAATATATTTGACGCGGAGATAGGTGTCGAGTTCCTTCCACGCGTTGACGAGTTGGGTCGCTTGTGCGCAAGAGTAGTTGGTGAGGAAGGTGAC
>JAKSNE010000200.1 GCA_024400135.1 Paludibacteraceae bacterium | reverse complement strand
GCTGAAGTTCAAGAAAAAGGCGTTAAAATGCTGGACAAAGCTCCCCGTAATGGCGCTGGCGGCATGAAGATTGCTTTCGCTCATCCGAAATCCTTCGGCCTGCTGTTAGAACTGTGCGAACCCGTTGCTACCTGGCAAGCTCGTCAATAATTCATAAGCAATATTTGTTATTGTGAACTATATGGGTAGAGAAGACTCTACCCATATAGAAAATTTACCGATACTATCATCTCTTGTTTACATGAGATAAACTAGAGGTGCTATGTATAAATAAATTGGTACTCCCAAATAATGGAGGTGTAAGATTTGTCTACTCAAGAAAAAATTGAGAAAATGCTCAAAAAGTCCGAAGTTATCATCGCTGCTGGCGGTGAAAAACGCGTGGCTAAACAACATGAAGCTGGCAAAATGACCGCTCGCGAAAGAATCGCTGCTCTGCTCGACGAAGGCTCCTTCGTAGAATTAGACCGTTTCGTTCGTCATCGTTGCACCAACTTCGGTCAAGAAAAGAAAGAACTTCCTGGTGAAGGCGTTACCACCGGTTACGGCACCGTTGACGGCCGTCTGGTTTATGTATTCGCACAAGACTTCACTGTAGAAGGCGGTTCCTTAGGCGAAATGCATGCTGCAAAGATCGTTAAAGTACAACGTCTGGCTCTGAAAATGGGCGCTCCGTTGGTTGGCTTGAACGATTCCGGCGGTGCTCGTATCCAAGAAGCTATCGACGCTTTGGCTGGTTACGGCAAAATCTTCTTTGAGAACACCATCGCTTCTGGCGTAGTTCCTCAAATTTCCGCTATCATGGGTCCCTCCGCAGGCGGCGCTGTATACAGCCCGGCTCTGACCGACTTCATCTACATGGTAAAGAACACTTCCAAGATGTTCATTACCGGTCCTGCAGTAGTTAAATCCGTTACTGGCGAAGACGTTACCCAAGAACAATTGGGCGGCGCTATGACCCATAACTCTCGTTCCGGCTGCGCTCAATTCGCTGCTGAAAACGACGAAGACTGCCTGCAACAAATCCGTTATCTGCTGAGCTTCCTGCCCTCCAACAACATGGAAGGTGCTCCTATCGTTGAAACCGGCGATGATCCGAACCGTATCGACGAAGGCCTGAACACTCTGCTGCCCGATAACGCTAACCAAGCTTACGATATGTTTGACGTAATCAAATCTATCGTTGATAATGGCGAATACTATGAAAACCATAAATACTTCGCAACCAACATTATCACCTGCTTCGCTCGTATGGATGGTCAAACCGTAGGTATCATCGCTAACCAACCTAAAGTTATGGCTGGCTGCCTGGATATCAACGCTTCCGACAAATCCTCTCGTTTCATCCGCTTCTGCGACGCTTTCGGCATTCCTCTGCTGAACCTGGTTGACGTACCTGGCTTCCTGCCTGGCTGCAACCAAGAATACGGCGGCATCATCCGTCACGGCGCTAAGATGCTGTATGCTTACTCCGAAGCAACTGTTCCCAAAATTACTCTGGTAACCCGTAAAGCTTACGGCGGTTCCTACCTGGCTATGTGCTCTCAAGACTTGGGCGCTGACCAAGTTATCGCTTGGCCGACTGCAGAAATCGCAGTTATGGGTCCTGCTGGTGCAGCTAACATCATCTTCAAGAAAGATCCTGATGTTGCAGCTAAGACCGCAGAATACATCGAGAACTTCGCTACTCCGTATCAAGCTGCTATCCGTGGCATGGTTGATATGGTTATCGAACCGAAGAACACTCGTCCTACCATCATCAACGCTCTGCAAATGCTGGCAACCAAACGTGAAGTTCGCCCGGCTAAACGCCATGGCAACATTCCTCTCTAATTTGTCAGAAGTTGCTTAGTGCTTAAGCATTGTGCTTGAAAAATTCTAGAAAAGACGAGGTGAAATAAATGGGTCCCGTTACTACTAACCCTTGGCTGATTGCATTGATCAACATGACCATCGTATTCGGCGTTCTGATCGCGCTGGGTGCTTGCATGTCCGTTCTGCAAATCATCGACCCCACAAAAAAAAAGTCTAATGCACCGGTAGCAGCAGCAGCTCCTAAAGCAGCTCCTGCAGCAGCTCCCGTAGCAGCAGCTCCGGTTCAAGACAACAACGAGATCATCGCAGTTATCGCTGCTGCATGCGCTGCATGTGGTTGCTCTGCTGACCAAGTTGCAAGTGTTCGCATCGCAGGTTCTCAATCCTGGATCATGAACGCTCGCGCAGAAGCTATCTCCGTTCGTAAGGAATGCTTCTAATTAATTAATAATAAT
>JAKSNE010000020.1 GCA_024400135.1 Paludibacteraceae bacterium | reverse complement strand
GAACATTATGACGCAGAGCGCACAACGATTGGAGGAGTGGCCGGTTATAAACTCTTAGCGAACGATGGGGAACATTATCTCTTCCTTCCCGATGGAGACTATTGGGCTTCTACTTCGTCTTCGGATCTTGTAGGTGAACAGAAAACGGCCGAAGCTTGTCAAGTGAAAGTAGCAGAAGAAGGAGGCTTAAGTTTACTCGGCAATGCTCTCCGTACAGAGAAAATGATGGTTCGACTGGTTTATGAAACCGATGACCCGGGTTGTTTGGTTGTTTCAGACCAAAGAAATAACTCCCCCATTCTTGCCAAATTCAAAGAGAACGGAGACGGTCTTTTGGCGGGTCAGCCGGTGGACGTTGAGGTTATTCGTTCGCTTACACCAAATATGAGCAATACGCTCACCTTGCCGTTCGATGTGGAAGAGGGTGAGATGGCTGCCGTTTTTGGTGAAGGCTACAAACTTTGGCAACTCGATGAGGCGAACACCGGTTCAATTGATGTCGAAGCACAAGAGTTTGCGGTTAACCTTCTTAACGCAACCTCAATTGAGGCAGGTGTGCCGTACCTTATCACCCCGACGCAAACGGTGAATAATATGCATTTCAATAACCGCGTAATCAAAGTGGCAACCAACGCTGAGTGCATTGCAGGAGAGGGTAGTTTGGTGGAGTTCCATGGCTTATTGGACAAGACGCATTTAACAGCAGGAGATAAGAGTTGTCTCTTCCTCTATCCAAACAACACCTTAGTTTGGTCTGCCGAGGGCGATAATAGTTCGATGAATAGCCTACGAGCGTATTTCAAGGTCAACGCTCCGGCAGGAGCACCCTTGCGCCATTTCGCTCCGCGTATGGTCGTGACCTCGCCTTCCGTAACCACCGACAACTCGCAAATCACTATAGCCGGAACGGCGCACAAAATATTGAAGGACGGTCAATTGATGATTGAGCGCGATACTATAGTGTTAAACCTTTTTGGACAACGAATAAAATGAGAAACGTATATTTTCACCCCCAAACGAAAGAGGTCGAGTTACTCCCTCTGACACAAATATGTGATTTAGAAGTAAGTAGTGGTCCGGGGCATCAAGAGAATGCCATGGCTCCTCGTCGGTTAGTATAGCGTTCCGCATTATGAAAGCGATTCCTATTTGATATACATCTTTCGATAAGCGGAAGGTGTCATACGTTCAATTTTACGGAAGAGTTGTGCCAATTGTTGAGGAGAACAATAGTTGAGTTGATAAGCAATCTCGGAGATGGTGAGATCGGTGCTGTTTAACAGCTCTTTTGCTTTATTATGTTGGATGAGCATTTGGTATTGTTTCGGAGAAAGTTCAGATAGTTGTTCAAAAATCTTACGTAGATACGAGTAACTGACACCAATCTCTTTTGCCACATCTTTTGGCGAAATGTTTTGTCCAATATGTTGTCGCATGAATAATTTAGCTTTCTCTACTTGTTGGTGTTTTCGTGTTGCTGTGGTAATACCATATTTTTGCGCATAAACAACCATGCTTAAGATTTGCAGCACCATACTGGATGCAATAATTTGACACCCTAATTTATCATTTCCGATAACGTCAATAACCTTTTCGTATGCTGCTTCTATATCGGGATTATCGCCAACACGCACGATGGGGTGCTCGACAGTAAAGAATCCGTTCCCAACTCGTTTGTCAATAAACGGACCTTTGAATCCAATCCAGTGTTCATGCCATCCCGTCGTTTTGTGGGGAGCATAAGCGTGTTTTTCGTTAGGAAAAAGGATGATGGCTGTACCGGGTTTAATGCGGGTCTTAGGACAATGTGTTGACCAGAACCAACCGGAGCCTTTGGAGATGTATAAAATCTGATACTCGTTTAGTGTGCGCCCCGTGCTCAAACGCGATTGATACTTGGTTGGGTGAATCTCTACAGGATAGTGTTCGTATCGAGAGACAAACTGTCTTCCACACGTGGTACATACGATGCCCCATAATTCATCTTGAGGAGTGTAAGTGGGGTAATAATGGATGGCATTTTGTTGTTTCATAACAGATGTTTTTTTGTGTTTTTTAGTATGTCAATTTAGTGTCCTTTACAAAATCGGTGTCAAAATTAATACTTTTTTTGTCAATATCCAAATTTTTATGTCATTTTTTTTGATTAATTTTGCATTTGCAAATGAAAAACGTATTTTTTAGGCCTATAATGCGATGAAAAAATCCTTATTTCTATTCTTTTTGTCTCTGTCGGTATTGATGACTTTTGCTCAGGTCAATGTATCGGGTGTAGTATTGGATGCGAAGACATCTGAGCCTATTATTGGAGCCTCGGTTCAAGTTGTTGGGACGACGAATGGAACAATTACCGATTTCGATGGTCGGTTTATTTTGTCAGTAGCTTCTGCCGAAGACTTTTTGGAGTTTGCCTATTTAGGTTATGAGAAGCGTAGAGTGAGTGCTAATCAAGCATCTCACGTATTACTTAGCGAAGAATCGAAAGCCCTTGAGGAGGTTGTCGTGGTGGGTTATGGTGTGCAGAAAAAGAGCGTGGTGACCGCTGCTATCAGTAAGGTTACCTCGGAAGAGTTGGAGAATCTGCTACCAACCCGAGCAGATAACATGTTAGAGGGTAAAGCTTCGGGTGTGACGGTAACAACGACGAGTGGTCAGCCGGGTGCCGGTTCGCGCATTCATATCCGTGGTATAGGAACGATTAATGATGCGTCTCCGTTATATGTGGTAGATGGGATGCCGATGGGCAGTATTGATTTTATCAATCCTTCTGATATAGCAAGTATGGAGGTTCTCAAAGATGCTGCTTCGGCTGCTATCTATGGTTCAAAAGGAGCAAATGGTGTCATTCTGGTAACGACTAAAAATGGTAAAATGGGGGACAAGGTAAGTGTCAGTTATAATATGACCTATGGTTGGCAAAATCCGTGGAAGCAGAAGGCTGTGCTGAATGGTCCGTGGTATCAAACGATATTAAATGAGGCTCGTTTGAATGATGGTTCAGAGCCGTATTTTACAACGATAACGAAGGAAGCCGGAACGAATTGGCAAAACGAGTTGTTTAATTACAATGCACCAGTGCAAAGCCACCAAGTGAATGTGCAAGGAGGTAGTCAGCGCGTTTCGTATTTCGTTAGTTTTGGTTATTTTGGTCAAGATGGTATTGTCGGCGGAAACTATAAACGCAGTAACTATAATCGTATTAGTGTGAGAAACAACAACGTGTACAAGATTATGGACACGGATAAGCGTAAATGGTTAAATCGTTTTACGTTGACGAGTAACATCAACTATTCCAACGTCAAATCCACGGGCATAGCAGAGAACTCTGCCTTTTATTCTCCGTTAGGTTCGGCTTTATTGATTGATCCCACGCAACCCGTCTATGCTACCAATCCGGAAGAGGTCTTGTCGAAGTATCCTACTGCGGTGAGAGATAAGAATGGTAGAGTGTATTCTATTCCGGATATTACGATGAGTGAGGTTATCAATCCAATTGCTAATTTGCAATTGCCGGGAGGGTGGAATTACTCGGATCGGTTTATTGGTAATTTCACGGGAGAGTTGCAGATTTATGAAGGATTAGTATGGAAAACGAATTTCAATGCGGACTTTAATTTTGGCCGTTCGGATAGTTATTCGTATCCATTCTATTTGAGTAGCGGTGGTGCGGGTAGCAGTACAAATTCTTCGGTTAGCAGTTCGCAGTCTCGTACGTGGACTTGGCAAGTGGAGAATACGTTGAGTTATAGCCATCAGTTTAAGAGTGGCCACGATTTGAGTGTGTTGTTAGGACAGAGCGCGACGAAGGTGTCGTACAGTTATGTGAGTGGAATGGATTATAACTTACCGAGTTACGATAGTTATAAAGCCACTATCGACTATGCGCAGGGAGATCAGAAAGACGAGCGTGTAGGAGGAGGACGCAGTTATAGTGCAGGGGCATCTTATTTTGCGCGTGTGAATTATAATTATAAGGAGCGTTATTTGTTCCAAGCTTCGGTTCGTTGTGACGGGTCTGATAAGTTTGGTAAAAACAATCGTTGGGGTTGGTTCCCAAGTTTCTCGTTAGGTTGGAATATCGCCCGCGAAGATTTTTGGGAGCGTGTACCGGATTGGTTCTCGGCTTTCAAAGTGCGTGGTAGTTGGGGATTGAACGGAAATGACCGTATCTCAGATTTTGCTTATACCAGTTTGATTGTGAGTGGCAGTAATTACACGTTTGGTAAAGGTGAAACGGAGGCTATTATCACGGGTGTTCGCCAAGGACGTTTAGCAAACCAGAACTTAAAATGGGAGACCTCCAACCAAACGGACGTTGGTTTAGAATTGGGCTTCTTGAGCAATGCATTGACATTTAATTTTGATTTCTTCCATAAGACGACCAAAGACATGCTAATGCCCGCTTTATTGCCCTCGTATATCGGCATTGAGCAGCCGTGGACGAATGGTGGTAAGATGTTGAACTGGGGTGTTGAGATGGATTTGAACTATAAGTTTAAAGCAGGACCGGTGAATTTCGACATTGGAGGCAATGTCAGTTACTTGAAAAACAAACTGATAGATTATGGTAACGAGACAGGCTCCAGTAATTTAGACAATATCCAAGGTGTGGGTGTTGCTTCTCGTGCTGAGAATGGAGAGGTGTATCCGTTCTTCTATGGTTATAAGACGGACGGTATCTTCCAAACGCAATCGGAGGTGAATAGCTACACCAATAGTAAGGGACAACTGCTTCAACCGAATGCTCATCCGGGTGATGTCCGTTTTGTAGATGCGAATGGAGATGGTTCGATTGATGATAAAGACCGTGTTAAGATTGGTAAGGGAATGCCGGATGTGACGTACGCAGCTCATTTGAATGTTGAGTGGGAAGGGGTAGAGTTGTGTTTGTTCTTTACAGGAATAGCAGGTAATCAGATTTATGATGCCACTCGTCGTCCGGACTTATCTTTGTCGAATCAACCGGCTTGGATGATCAACCGTTGGACGGGTCCGGGAACAAGTACAAAGATTCCTCGTATGACAGAACAGGACCCGAACGATAACTGGCGTTCGTCGGATTTATATATTAAGGACGGTGCGTATTGCCGTTTGAAGACGTTGCAGTTAGGCTATAGTATTCCTCGCAAATGGATATCGCGTATTCGTCTTCAGAAGATTAAAGTCTTCTTCTTGGCGGAGAACTTGATAACGTTCACTAAATACGATGGCTTTGATCCGGAGATTGGTTCGGGCGGTACGAGTATAGGCATTGATATGGGGTGCTATCCGCAATCAAGAACGTTGTCTGTTGGTTTAAATATAACTCTTTAATCCTTGCGTATTATGAAAAACAATAGAATACAATCCATTATGAGTGGCGTAAAAGTCTTGCTATTAACGGTCATTATATTGTTGGCCGGTTGTACAGATAAGTTTTTGGATATCCGTTCCACGTCTGCTGACACGTTAGAGGATTATTATAGGACGGAAGAGCAGATCTTTAAGACGTTGGTGGGAGCGTATGACCCATTACAGTGGACGGATTATTATGGTGGGTATAATCAGTTTCAATTCCTTGGTGATTTACGCGGAGACGACATCTATGTGGGAGGAGATAAGGGTTCCGATAATTTCTTCCATCAGATGCAGCGTTATCAGATGCAACCGGTGGACGCTCCTCAATCGTTGTGGGAGTGCTTATATACGGGTGTAGAGCGTTGTAATACGGTATTGGAGTATCTCCCGAAGATAGAGGATATTGACGATGCAAAACGTGAAGGTTATGCTGCTGAAGCGTGTTTCTTACGGGCTTGGTATTATCATTTGTTATGGAAGTTCTGGGGAAATGTGCCTTATTACAATCAGGTACTAAAAGAGCCTTATGCTGCGCCTCAGATTTCGGCGGATAGTTTATATACGCAGATAATGAAGGACTTGGATTATGCGATAGGTAATGTCACTGAAACGCAAATTCCTCGTCTGCCATATACCATCATGTCCGGTCCTACGTTAGGAAGGGCTACGGGGAGTGCGGCGATAATGCTTAAAGCGCGTTGCGTGCTGTATCAGAATGACTCTAAGCGTTTTGACGAAGTTATTCGAGAAATGCGTGGTATCACTATGTCTGGATTTGTACTGACTCCGTTGTATGATAGTATTTGGACAAACAATCACGAGTTCATCACCGTTCCGGGTGAGCGTTCGTCAACGGAATCAATTTGGGAGATCAATCATCGAGAGGAAGGTGGTTCGTGGTCTTGGCCGCAAGGGGCAGAAGGAACGATTTATCCCAAGTTTATTGGTGTCAATGGTTTGGATGGTGATCCTGAGTTCCAAGACGGTTGGGCCTTCGGACCTATCCGTGAAGAGATTTATCGTCTATTCGAGGAGGGAGACCAGCGTCGAGATGCCAGTATTATCAATATCAACGAGCGTGCTAAGTTATTGAAGGATTCGTTAGGTATTACTATCTCGTGGGCGCAGCGCGCTAATCACACGGGGTATTATAATAAGAAATACACAGCGCGAAAGGGGTATAACAATTGTCCTTACGATCCCGAGTTGAACTTTAATAACAACATCCGTGTCTTCCGTTATTCGGAGGCATTGCTTAACTTAGCTGAGTTATGTGTCCGTACGAATCGTGCTTCGATGGGACAGCCGTATTTAGATCAAGTAAGAATGCGCGCATTCCAATTGACTGCGCAGGAATATACGGCAAGCAATCCTCATTATCGTCCTATTTCGATGGAGGCTATTATGATGGAGCGTCGGTTGGAGTTTGTGGGTGAAGGTTTGCGTTTCTGGGATTTGGTTCGGTGGAGCCACGCGGAAGATGTGGATTGCGATATTAATACGATCTTAAGCGGCACGGACGCAGTCGGCAATTATACGCGTCAGTGGAACGATAATTGGAAATGGTTGCCAATACCTTCTTTGGAGATAGACCGAACGGAAGGATTGGTGAAGTTAAATCAAAACCCGGGTTATTAATAGAAAGGATAAGACAATGAAAACACAATTATGGTTATCGTTAGTGGTGTTGGCTGTTCTGGCAACAGCCTGTAAGCCAAAAAACTATATGAATAGTTTGGAAGAACTCGTTCCTAATACCGATTCAACGTTGGTGTTGAAGATGCACCCTCGTTGTGAGATAGATGCGAAAGACCCTAACTTGGTACATTTCCGCATGGACGATGTGGAAGGTTGGGTCGGCATGTGGGAGATAGGTGGCAGACGTTATACAACGAATAGCTGGGATAGCCGTTTCCAATTTGCGGGTGATTATGCGGTTCGAGTGAGTGCCTATAACCATCACGGGCCAACACCGGGTATCACCTTGCATTTCTATATCGAGGTGACGGACGAATCGGTGTGTGCGAATGACGATTATCGTTATCTAACAGGAGGGTGTGACGCACCGGAAGGAAAGACGTGGATGCTTGCCAACCAAACAGGCTATTACGGATTGATAGACATTAATACATGGGCGATTGAGTATCTGTCCGATTATTGGTGGGCAGCCGAAAGAGGGTCGCACCAAGGCGTCTATGATGATGAACTGACGTTTTTCTTAAATGCGAACTGTACGTACCAACACAAAACCAATGGCACCAGCGGTATAGATAGTAATCCGTTTGATTGCCCGGATTATGCAACTACGTGGGAGTTAATTCCTGCGGAGCAGAATGCCGATGGTTTTCCGCATTTGTTCTTGTCCGGTGATGGTTTCTTGCCTCCTATCCCTTCTGAGTGTCAAGGACAGCACGAATATGTGGTGCTCACATTGAATGATACGGTCTTATTGACGAAGATCTTTAAGAGCGGGTCTAATCAAGCATGGGTGCATAAGTTTGTTCCTAAAAATGACTAATCAATGCGAAAGATTGAATATATAGTATTAGTAAGTTTGGTGTTGCTGGTATCCTGTACTCCTCGTTTGGGTCGAGACAGTGACGAGGCTGTGATAGCTGCGATGACGGTGGAAGAAAAAATCAATCTTCTTGTAGGAACGTGTGTCGCATGGCCTAATCCGCCTTATCCTGCCCCCAACACTATTCATCGTGGTTCGATGCCGGAGGACTATGCCGCTCAGGTGATTAGTACGGCTCGAATGGAAGGGCGTGTTCCTGGAAGTGCCGGTCAGTCTTACGCAATACCCCGATTAGGTATTCCGTCGATTGTGTTTAGTGATGGACCGGTGGGAGTGCGAATCGACGCTTATACAACGGCTTTTCCCTCTACGTGTTTATTGGCTTCAACACGCGATACCGATTTGGTATATCGAGTAGGGCAAGCGATAGGAGAGGAGATGTTGTCTATGGGAGTGGATATATTGTTGGCTCCGGGAATGAACTTAATGCGCAATCCTTTGTGCGGACGTAACTATGAATATCTATCGTCTGATCCGGATTTATGCGGTCAAATAGCATCTGCGTACGTGCGAGGTGTGCAGTCGTGTGGGGTGGGGGCTTGCTTAAAGCATTTCGCTGTGAACAACCAAGAGACGTATCGTAACGGGATAGATGTGCAATTGTCGGATTCATTATTACGGAATCACTATCTTAAAGCCTTTGAATATACGGTTCGGCAAGCCAAACCATGGACGGTGATGTCTGCGTATAACCGCGTGAATGGAGTGTTAGCGAGTGAGAATAAGTATTTGTTGACGGATATATTACGTGACGAATGGCAGTTTGATGGCTTTGTGATGACGGATTGGTGGGCAGAAGAGGATCCGGTGAAGATGCAGCAAGCGGGCTGTAACATGCAGATGCCGGGAACGCCAATGCAGAAAGAGCAATTGCGTCAAGCGATAGCAGATGGTACATTAGACGAGGCTGTACTGGATAGAAACCTATTGGATGTACTACGTATTATTCGTCGTACGCCAACGTTTAGAGGGGTAGCCTTTGATCAACAACCTGCTTTGGAACGTCACGCTTTATTGGCACGTGAAGCGGCCGCTAAAGGTATGGTACTTTTAGAGAATAGGAATAACACATTGCCTTTAGATACGCAGAAAGTACAGAAAGTGGCATTGATGGGGGTAGGTAGTTATAATGTATATGTAGGCGGTTCGGGTTCGGGAAATGTAACGCGCAAATACAAAGTATCTTTGGCTGATGCTTTAGCAGAAGCGGGTTATCCGATGGATTCGTCTTTGTGCGCAATGTATAGGGATTATGTGAAGACCGAGTTAGGAAAGCAGCCTGCAGAGAACTTTTGGTGTGTACCTACGATTAGCGAGATGGCTGTGGATAAGAAAGAGATTGAGCGTTTGGCACGCGAAACAGATATCTGCTTATTGACGTTACAGCGAATGGCGGGTGAAGGAGCTGACAGACAGTTAGCGAAGGGCGACTATTTCTTGACAGAGACGGAAGAGCAATTGCTACGTATGTGCGTGCGCGCGTTCCATATATATAATAAACGTGTGGTGCTATTGCTCAATATCGGTAGTTCGATTCATCTAACGCAAGTACATACGTTGCCGGACGCAATCTTACTTACGTGGTTACCCGGACAAGAGGCTGGGCACGCGATGTTGGACGTTCTGACAGGACGAGTATCAATGCAAGGCCAATTGCCAATGCCGTTCTATTACGATTACGAGGATGTACCATCGGCTGCTAACTTCCCGTGGTCGGACGGAGATGCCAATAAAGTTATTTATCGAGAGGGAACGGCGCAACCGACACGTACGCTTTATCCTTTCGGCTATGGTTTAACGTATTAATATTCACAATTTGCATTATGTTACTTTTGATTTTATCGATATTTCTCAATCAATCCCTTTGGCTACAGAAGGCGGAGGACGCTAAACCTGTATTACACGAAACGCAGGTAGTTCCGACCACGTTGGTGCAGTTGGTAGAAGACGAACAGGCTTTTCAAGGTTATCGTATGGAGTCGCAAGAGGGATTAGAAAATTATCTGTCCACGTCGATGAAAGAGAATCCGTCCGTGATAGTGGACTTAGGGAATCATTATACTGGATATTTTTCCTTCCATCTGAAGACGTTGGAGCGTTGTATAGATGGTCCGTTGCATATACGTCTTAGTTTTGCGGAGATTCCTTCGGAGTTGGCTGCCGATTGGACGCATTATACAGGTTGGTTGTCCGCGGCTTGGCGTCAGGTTGAGGATATGATTATTTTTGATATGGATACTACGTTTACCTTGTCCCGCCGATATAGTGGTCGCTATGTGAAGATAGAGTTGCTGGCATATAGTCAGGACTTTGATTTCTGTTTAGATCAGATGGCTTTCCGTGCAGTCAGTTCGGCTCCGGAGTTATCCGATTATCCGACATTGTCTCCGGCGTTAGAGCGTATCTATAAGGTCGGCTTGCGCACCTTGAGTGAATGTATGCAGACGGTATATGAGGATGGTCCTAAACGAGATAAGCGTCTTTGGGCAGGTGATGTCTATTTGGAGGCATTAGCGAATCAATACTCGTTCCGTAATTTTGAATTGACGAAGCGTTGCTTGTATTTGTTTGCCGCATTGACGGAGGAGGATGGACGTATTTATGGTAATATCTTTGAGTACCCGACACCTCACCCTCAGTTAGGTTCTCATCCGGAAGATTATGCGTTGCTATATTGTGTGGCATTGCGCGATTATGCTGAAGCCACGCAGGATTGGGAGACGGCTCGAGACTTGTTCCCTGTGGTAGTACGGCAGTTGGAGTACGCGCAGCAGATTTATGGTCAATACGAGGGACACTGGTTATTCTTCGATTGGCGAGAAGGGGTAGAGAAGACAGCTGCGATGGAGTGTATAACGGTCTTTGCGCTTAATCAATCGGCTCAGTTAGCAGAGCAGATAGGGCAAATAAACTATGCAAATCAGTGGCGCAAAAAAGCAGCAGAGTATCGAAAACAGATACGTAGGGACTATTGGAGTCGTAAGGAGAAGATGATTATAGATAACGGGCAGTTTAACGAGATAGAGCAGATCTGGGCAACATTGTCCGACGTGATAACGAAGAAAGAAGCTCAGCAAGCATTAACCACAATGAAACACCGCGAAGATGTGATACGTTTAGGTACACCATACGCTAATCACTATTATGTGGAAGCTTTGATACAAAGTGGGTTGACGGATGCGGCACGCGAACATGTATTAACGTATTGGGGAAGCATGGTAGATAAAGGGGCAGATACATTTTGGGAGGCATACGACCCGAACGACGAATGGTTGTCCCCGTATGATTTTGCACCGATAAACAGCTATTGTCATGCATGGAGTTGCACTCCGGTATATTTTATAGGAAAATATCCAGAACTATTTAATCAATAAACAATAAATATTAACCAAATTTCCAATTACAAATCTTATGAAAACAATCTATTTATCGCCTACTGTAGTGGTAGGCACCGTGATTCCCAATGGACTATTGATGGTCAGTAACAATCTAAAATTGCAGTATAATAAAAATGGTGAAAGCCCTGACAAAGGAGTTTAAAAAGTAACTAATAACAAATAACTAATAACAATTATGAAACACAATTTTTCTTTTTTAGCAGTGCTATTCAGCATGCTTTTAGGTTTTACAACGATGACAGCTCAAACTCCTGCCGGTTACACTCTTTTGGGTACCAATAAGTACGGCTATGAGGATTTGACAAGTAAAGTTTCCGTTCAAGCACAAGGTACCGTTACATACGACTCGGGTGTGATTACGGGTAAAGGACTGCCCGGACGTATCTGTGAAACGGGCAATTATCTGCAATTATCCTTCACGGAAGCTACCGCAATGACCTTATCCGACAATTATGCCATTCATATTACGTTGAGTAAGGTGGGCGAACCCGCAGGTAATGTGCAAGTGTCTTTCTGTAATAATGGTTGGAATGCTACTCGTGTTTCCTATATCATAGAGAATAGCGCAATCTTAGGAGAGGATATCGCACTGAACTTTACGGACAGAAAGACGGATAACTGGAATAGTTTTGGAGAAACAAATTCCTATGGCGAGAACAGAAGTTTCTCTGGTGAGATCTTCCGTATCTGTGCCGCTGATGGTGAGCAGTTTGCTATCTCGCAGATATATATTAAGGCAAATGTCTCTGAACCGGATCCTATTGAGCCAACCGGTGATGAGGATGCGCCTACGAACTTAACCGCAGAGGTTAAATCAGTGGCAGACGTGAGCGCTGTCATTACCGTTAGTGCCGAAGATGCTAATGCTATTACCTTCAATGTCTATAACGGCGAAAAGAAAATTACTTCTGCGTCCTCCACTTCCGGTGTGGCGAAAGACATTGAGGTTAAAGGGCTTACTCCTGAGACGGAATATACACTTGCCGTAGAAGCTGTAGATGCTGCCGGCAATGTTAATACTAATAGAGTCAATGTTACATTTACTACTACAGAGCAATTGGAGAAACGTTACTATTTCTTCCGCGCAGGTGATATCCCAACGATTGAAAAAATGACTGCCGTTGATTTGCGTGAAGGGGTAGGTACAACGTTACAACTCAATAATATGACGAAGGGGGAGGAAACGGATTATATATCGTATAAACTATCGGGGGCTTGGTTTAGCTTCAACCAAAACCTGAAAGCCGGTACGGATATGGCTGATGTCAATCAAGATGCTTGGACGTTAGTGATTAAGATGCGTACGTCCAATACGGATCAGTCGTTTAATATCCGTTTGAATAATGCCGGTGAATGTTATCAAGTTAGTCAAGGCAATCTACCCGTATCTGCTGAATGGCAAGAACTCAAATTAGCTTTGGCAGACTCTAAGAAACCTCTTACCTTCACAAACAACATGACGGGTACCATCTTCCAAATGCACGCCAATGGTTCGGTCGCAGAAGATTATGTTGATATCGAATATGCATATCTCACCAATGTGCCGGCTAATCCCGAGACCCCACAAGAGGAAGAGGATACACAGGCTCCTGTGAATATCTCCATGACGGTTAAGGATGGCTCACTCACGGCTAACGGAGTCATCTTATTGCTCTATGCGGAGGATGAAAACTCGCCAATCACGTATGCGGTCAAATACCAAGTGAAGGGTAGCGGCGATACGTGGACAGAGGTGCCTGCTTTTACCGGTGAACAAGGTACAACGGTAGAAAAAGAAATTATGGGTCTCACTCCTGAAACAACTTACACTTTCTCTGTGATCGCTTCCGACCCAAGCAATAATGCCGCAGAAGCAGTTGTTCTTGATGATATCACCACTGCCCAAGCTATCCATACGTCACTTAATAGCGTTCGGGATGGGGCTACTGCTATTTACAAAAAGATGAACGCAGGCAAGATTGTTATTGTTCGTGAAGAACAAGTTTTCGATATATTTGGTAATTTGTTACATTAATTATAGATTTCTAACCTTATATT